>JAITQG010000016.1 GCA_031289015.1 Lactobacillaceae bacterium | reverse complement strand
AGCGGCACCAACGCGGTCTTAGGGAGTTGGTTTTGCGCGCGCGCAAGGCCGAATCCCTTAGACTAGTGGGACCGTGTCGCCCACCTCTACGACAGCAATGCGGAGCCCCTTCCCCCACCAACCCAAAATCCCGTGGCCCAAAGGGACACAACCACCAATATATATTGACTGAACCAACCACAAAGCATAAACTAAAAGTACTAACAACCACGGAGAAAGCCCATGCTATTCAAGTATCTGCGCACATCCTGGCTACACCCGCTAATAGTCTTCATCGCAATGCTACTAGACGGCGCCATCGCCTTAAACGGAGCAAATGTGTTGTTCCAAATGCCCATGGCAGCCAGCCCATACCTAACTTTATTGGCCATTGTAATGCCTATTTTAACCGGCACAGAAAACCAAATGTCACAATTTTGGTTGTTTGCAGTCGCCTTTTTGAGCGGCCTGACTTACGACATCTTCTACACCGGCTATATTGGGATCGCAATGATTGGCTTCCCACTCTTGTTGTGGTTGGCTAAATGGATTCAGCATTACTTCAGCCATACCTATACATGGGCGCTGAGTACGTGGTTTTTGACTTTGAGTGCCTATTTAGTCTTTGATTACCTAGCGTTTGGCGTGATTAATGTTGCTAACATGAACCTGCAACAATTTGTGTTGTTCCACATGTTTCCATCATTGATTTTGAATATCATGTTCTTCATTGTGTTCTATTATTTTGCTAATTGGTTGTATCAAAGCTCACGGGTACCTGACATGGACTCTTATGATGTGCAGAGCCGCGAGTTAGACGGCCGGATGCCATTGAAGCGCCGATCAGTGCGTTAGTCGCCTGAATAACGGGCCAACTTTTGGCTAATGTTGTTGACTTTTGATAACGACGGGTATAAAGTTGATTTCATAAATTGATTTTGATCAGACGAGTAGGTATTACATTTTGCCCAGAGAGTCGCGCTGAAATTGGGAAGCGACCAAGATGGATACACGAACCACACCTGTGAGTAATCGGTATAGTAAATATATCCGCGTCACTGCGTTATCCGTGCGCACCAGTAGATATGCCGGTGCATGAGTGTCATTTAGTAATAAGTGACAAAATTGAGGTGGAACCGCGAGTGATCGTCCTCAGATAATCCTGTTTTGGGTTGTCTGAGGACTTTTTGTTTATCAACGGCCACAGACGTGTTAAATTAAAATCAAATGCTTGAATGGAGAATGAATTATGGAATATATGCTTACCATCTTACCTAGCATGTTAAGCGGCTTAAAAATGACGGTCGGCGTCTTTTTACTCACGCTTGTCGGCGCGCTACCATTGGGAATGATCGTTTCAATGGCCCTGCGTTCAGATATTTATCTGCTACGGTGGCTAACTAATGGGTACATCTGGATTATGCGTGGTACGCCGTTGCTACTCCAAATTGTCTTTGTCTATTACGGCTTGAGTATTGCCCACATCGCGACCTTGCCCCGGTTTGAGGCGGCAGTGTTCACATTTATTTTGAATTATGCAGCTTACTTTGCTGAAATCTTCCGAGGTGGCTTGCAAAGTGTGCCTGATGGTCAATATGATGGCGCTAAGGTGCTAGGCTTCACCCAATGGCAGACCATGCGTAAAATTGTGTTGCCACAAGTGGTCAAAATTGTCATGCCTTCTGTTGGAAATGAAGTCGTCAATTTGGTTAAGGATTCTTCATTGATTTATGTGATTGGGTTGGCCGACTTGATGCGCGCTGGAAATATTGCGGCTGCGCGTGACGTGACCTTGGTGCCATATTTGATGGTCGGTGCTTTGTACTTGGTCTTAACCATCGTGGCTACGGTCGTGATGCGCGGGATTGAAACTAAATTGAACTATTACAAGTAAGGAGGCAGACACATGTTAGAAATTAAAAATTTAACCAAAGTATATGATGAAAGCACGATTTTTAAAAATCTGAATTTTACGATCAATGATGGCGAAGTCCTAACGATTGTCGGGCCTTCTGGAAGTGGTAAAACAACATTATTGAAAATTGTGGCCGGGTTGTTGCCAGCTGATCAAGGTACGTTAACGTTGGATGGTACCGAGTTGGATATCACTGGTAATCGGATTGGTGCGGCTGGTGCTAAGGTCGGTGTGATTTTCCAAGATTTTAATTTGTTTCCAAACTATACGGTCAAAGAAAATATTATGTTGGCGCCACTCAATGTAGCTAAAATTGATAAGCAAACGGCGGATCAAGAAGCTGAGGAGCTGATTGCTGAATTGGGCCTGACTGAACAAGCTAATTCATATCCCTATCAAATCTCTGGGGGGCAAAAACAACGGGCAGCTATTGCGCGGGCCCTTGCGATGAAACCAGCGATTTTGGCTTATGATGAACCAACGTCAGGGTTAGATGAAGAATCAACGCAACGGGTCATTGAAGTGATTCATCAATTAAAGCAAAAAGGTGTGACGCAAATCGTCGTTACCCACGATTTGCCATTTGAAGAGGCTATTTCAGATAAGAGCCTTGATTTTGCTACAGATATTGAAGTTTAGGAGAAGGACGATGAAAAAAATCAATGTGCGTCGACAAATCATCGGCAATAGCATCGTTGTGGTCGTGGTGGCCCTGATCGCAGGCTTCTTTTGGTATCGGGCAACGCTTAACCAAGATACATGGGCCAAGACCACGGCCGATAAGCAAGTCATCATCGGCGTTGACGATACGTATGTGCCAATGGGCTTTCGTAACAAGGCTGGTAAGTTAGTTGGTTTTGATGTGGATCTTGCACGGGCAGTCTTTAAGAATTTGGGCTTAAAAGTTAAGTTTCAAGCGATTGACTGGTCGATGAAGGAAACTGAATTAGAAACCGGCCATATCGATATGATTTGGAACGGGTATACAATTACTCCCCAACGGGCTAAAAAAGTAGCTTTCTCTAAGCCATATCATACCGGCACCCAAGTTTTGGTCACGATGAATAGTTCAGCGATTGATTCGGTTCAAGAAATGCAGGGGATGGTGTTGGGACTGCAAACTGGCTCATCAGGGCAAACTGAATATAATCAATATAAATCAGCTTTGAAACAATATGTGAAGTCAACCGTCCAATATGACACTTTTGACAAGGCCTTAACTGATTTGCAAGTTGGCCGGATTCAAGCGGTGTTAATCGACAGTGATTTTGCCCGTTACTATGTGGCTCATGAAAAAGATCCAGCCGCCTTCCATATTGTTGATGTGCCTGGCTACCCTAAGGATCAATACGGGGTCGGCTTTAGAAAGGGTGATCAAACTTTGCTCAAGAAGGTTAATGCGCAATTAACGCTCATGGCAAAGAATGGCACGCTCGATAAGATTTCAGAAAAGTACTTTGGCACCCCTAATCAAAATTAATGCGTACAAATAGGCCCTAACAGGTCTATTTTTGTTATACTTACTAAAGACAATCAAGAGATAGATGAGGATGAATGCATGGCATTGTATAAAGTTGGAAGTATCGTCAACACCCATGGAATCCGCGGTGAAGTCCGTGTGATTTCATCGACTGACTTCCCAGAAGAACGGTTTGTGAAGGGCAATGAGCTCGTTATTGACGGCAAGCTGCCAGTTAAAGTGAAAATTGCCACGGTGCGCCCCCACAAGCAATTCATTTTATTGAGCTTTGTGGATTTGCAAAACATTAATTTGGTGGAGCAATATAAAGGTCGCGATTTGATGGTGGCAGAAGAAGATCTGCAAGCCTTGGACGAGGATGAATATTACTTCCATGATATGGTTGGGCTCAAAGTCATTAATAATGCCGATGGGGCCGAAATCGGGACTGTCAAAGAAATTTTGCAATTACCGGCCAATGACGTGTGGGTTGTGGCGGTGAAGGGGCAAGATGATTTGTATTTGCCATTCACGCAACAAGTTGTGCAAGAAATTGATTTGGATGCCGGGACGGCCAAAGTTAATTTGTTAGAGGAAGTGTAGGCGCGATGCGAATTGATGTCTTAAGTATTTTTCCAAATATGTTTGCACCAATGCGCGAATCAATCATGGGCAAAGTGATTGAGCGCGGGTTGGTTGATTTTAATGTGGTTGATTTTCGTGACTATACTGATAACAAACATAACAATGTGGATGACGTCGTGTATGGTGGTGGGCAAGGTATGTTGTTGATGCCCCAGCCAATTTTTGATGCGATGGATGCGGTTGAAGCCGCGGCGGGTAACCGTGGACGCGTGATTTTACTTGATCCAGCGGGGAAGACCTTTACTCAAGCCATGGCCGAAGAATTAGCCCATGAGGAGCATTTAACTTTTATTGCTGGGCATTACGAAGGTTATGATGAACGGATTCGTGAAGTCGTCACGGATGAGATTTCACTTGGTGATTTTGTTTTGACCGGTGGTGAATTAGGGGCGATGGTCGTCATTGATGCGACCGTGCGCTTGTTAGATGAAGCGTTGGGGGATGAGATGTCAGCCGTTGACGATTCGTTTTCAACGGGGTTATTAGAATATCCGCAATACACGCGGCCAGCTGATTTTAGGGGTCTAAAGGTGCCAGATGTATTGTTGAGTGGGCACCATGCCAACATTGAGCAATGGCGCAAGAAGGAATCGTTGCGCCGGACGTATTTGCGCCGGCCAGATTTGTTGGAGCATTACGACTTTACGCCTGAAGAACATAAATTGCTAAATGAAGTTAAACAAGAAATTCGGGATGGCGAGTAATAACGCTGAATTTATTGCTATTAAGCTTGCGAATAATTAGTAGATTTGGTATACTTGTACTCGGTTTAAAAAACCATATTAACGATATTCCGCTGGTTGGATGACGTAAGAATGTCGACTAGGAGATTTACTCATGCGCCAAAATGCATTGTTAGAAAAGTTAACTGAAGCTCAATTGCGTACAGATATCCCTGCCTTCCGTGCCGGTGATTCTGTTCGTGTCTACGCTAAAATCGTCGAAGGTTCACGCGAACGTGTGCAACTTTTCGAAGGGGTTGTTATCAAGCGTAAGGGAGCTGGAATTCAAGCAACCTACACTGTTCGTAAGATTTCAAATGGTGTTGGTGTTGAACGTACATTCCCTGTACATTCACCACGTGTTGAAAAGATTGAAGTAACTCGCTTCGGTCGTGTGCGTCGTGCCAAGTTGTACTACTTGCGTGCTTTGCATGGTAAGGCTGCTCGTATCAAGGAAGCTCGTCGCGGTTAATATTAACCCAACGAGACCTTGTCATGAGGGCTTGCTCAAAAACGTCCAATTTGGGCGTTTTTTTGTGCGCTAAAATGCCATGCAACAAAAAGCTTTGCGATTAAAATACGACTACATTACATTTACAAGCAATGTGCCTAAATTGGTTGTTGTCAGTGGCGCCGATATGCTAATATTGAATAATTATCTTAGACAAGTGGGGACCTGGGTTCATGATACAAACACGTACACGCGAAATCGGCTTGAAAATTTTGGTATTCATTATTTCAGGGGCCTTGATTGCTATCGCGATGAATAACTTTTTGATTCCCAATAGCATTTTCTCAGCGGGCTTCAACGGGGTTTCCCAATTATTGAATCTGTTCTTTAAGGCTGTTTTTCATATCAATGTTGAAGTTGGGGCCATCAGCTTGGCCTTCAATATTCCAATTGCGGTGATCGGCTGGAAATATGCAGGTAAGCAATTCACGGCGCTAAGCTTTTTAAACAGTTTTGTCTCTGCGTTCTTGCAAATTGTGATGCCCAAGACAACTTTGGTATCACACGATCCAATCTTAGCTGGCTTGTTCGGCGGGATTTTGATTGGGGTAGCCATTGGGATTACCTTTAAACTCGGCTTTTCAACAGGTGGAATGGATATCATTTCCATGGCCGTGCAAAAACGGACCGGGCGCTCAATTGGCAATATCAACTTGATGATCAACGGGGTGATTATTTTAATCGCCGGAGCTTTCATTGGGTGGCAAAATGCGATGTACACGATTATTGGGATTTATGCGACTTCAGTGGCGGTCGATAAGATTTATACTTCACACCAAAAGTTGACAGCCTTCATCGTCACGCGGAAAGCTGATGATGTCATTCGCGTCTTGCAAGCTGACTTGATTCGCGGCATTACCGTGATTGACTCAGTGGGTGCCTATACGCGTGAAGAATCAACCACCTTAATGATGGTTTTGTCACGTTATGAATTAATCAATATGCAACGCTTAGCTAAAGAAGTTGATCCTGATGCGTTTATCAATATTTTGAATACGGTGGGCGTTTCAAACAATTTCTGGAACGAAGAATTGCAGGCTCAAATCCGGCGTGAACGGTTGGCAGCACAAGTTCAAATTGCAGATGCTTTGAACAATGAAACCGAGCATGATAAACTATAAGTATCATTGAAAGCAGAGGAAATGAATATGCCATTTGTACACGTTGAATTGGTTGAAGGACGTTCAAACGAACAGTTGAAAGCCATGATGAAAGACATTACTGACGTCGTTGAAAAGAACACAGGCGCACCTCGCTCAGCAATCCACGTGATTGTTAACGAAATGGCGACTGACCGGTATATGGACGGTGGCGTATTACGTGCTGATCAATAACAGTTAATGAAAGAGTGAAATCTAGGTCAAGCGACCTTGTGTTTTGCTCTTTTTTGTTATAATGGACATAAACTGGCAAACAGAAAACGAGATTAAATTATGAAAAATCAACAATATATCATGGCCATTGATCAGGGCACAACTAGCACGCGCGCAATTCTTTTTGATGACACAGGGGCCAAAATCGCCACTGCACAACGTGAATTGCCACAAATCTTTCGTGAATCCGGCTGGGTCGAACACGATGCCATGCAAATTTGGGAAGATGCACAACGTGTGATGAATGAAGTAGTGTTAAATGCTGACATCAAACCCTATCAAGTGGCGGGGATTGGCATCACCAACCAACGTGAAACCACTGTGTTGTGGAATCGGGTGACTGGTGAGCCGATTGCCAGTGCCGTGGTTTGGCAATCAAAGCAATCCGACAAAATTGCCAATCAATTAAAGGCTGACGGGCTGACGGACACAATCTATCAAAAAACCGGTTTGTGGGTGGATTCTTATTTTTCAGCCACCAAAATTATGTGGCTTTTAGAAAACGTCCCAGGTGCGCGTGAATTAGCGGACCAAGGCAAATTATTGTTTGGCACAATTGACACCTGGTTATTATGGAAAATGACCAATGGGGCCGTCCACGCGACGGATTATTCAAACGCTTCTAGAACCATGCTGTATAACATTCACGAAAAGCAATGGGACGCTAAATTATTGGAAATCTTCAATATTCCAGCTAGCATGTTACCAGAAGTTCGTGATTCGGCCGGGATCTTTGGCTACACGGCGGACTATAATTTTTATGGCTTAAAGGTGCCAATTGCTGGGATCGCTGGCGATCAACAAGCGGCGTTAATTGGTAATCAAGGGTTTGCTTCAGGGGATGTTAAAAACACGTTTGGGACTGGCTCATTCATTGTTATGAACACCGGGAATAAGCCAGCGACATCTAGTAACGGCTTGCTCACCACCATTGCATATGGCATCAATGGTGAAATTACCTATGCGTTGGAAGGGTCAGTGTTTGTGGCCGGTGCGGCAGTGCAATGGCTACGTGATGGGTTGGAGTTCATTGAGACCGCCGATGAGACGTCAGACTTGGCTTATCGAGCCTTGGAACAACACCCCCAAACTATTTATGTGGTACCGGCCTTAACCGGCTTAGGAGCGCCATACTGGGACCAAAACGTGCGCGGTGCGATGTTTGGGTTGACGCGGGTTACTACAAAAGCCGATATCGTCCGCGCCACGCTAGAATCACTAGCTTATCAAACTAAAGATGTCTTGTTGGCGATGACCGATGACACCAAGCTAGACATGCAAAACTTGTTGATTGATGGCGGGGCAGCGGCTAACGATTATTTACAGCAATTCCAGGCAAATTTGTTGCAAGTTCCTGTCACGCGCCCAGCTCAACTTGAGACCACGGCATTAGGAGTCGCGTATTTGGCCGGTTTAGGCATTGGTTTTTGGACAGATCTCAACAGCTTACCGCATGAAACCGGCAAGACCACGGTGCAACCAGCTGCTGCATTAAAACCTAAGATGGAAACTCAATACGAAAATTGGTTAACCGCGGTAAAAGCCGCACGAATGTTCGTGTAGACAACGGAAAAGTGTGAATTTTGTGTTAATTAATTGTTACGGTTTTGTGACGCGGTGATTTTGAAATAATTTCTCAAGGTTTTTAAAACTACGTAAATTAAAAAATAAAAGTATAAATTTGTTGGCATGTAACAGCAAATTTGTACTTTTATTTTGCTTAAAAATCCCATTTACAAGGCTTGATCACTTAGGATGTAACAGGCTAGAACAAGGCTACAGGATGGTCACATTTGTTTAGGGGATAAACGTTTTTTGTAGCGAATGTTTGTTCGTATAATTTCGAGGCGAAACTGAGGTATTATTTAGTAGTCGAGATTTATTAGTAAATCTTATATGAATAATGAATAGGTATGAAGTTGAAAGGGGTGTTAAATATGGCACGTATTCCAAGTAAAAAAGTAATCGCTGGAGTAGCAGGCGCAATCGGTGTAGCTGCTACCACGCAAATTCCAGGTGTCCAAGCGGCAATGGAACAAGTCTCACAAACCAACACAGATGAACCTGGGGTGGTAAAGAAGTCATCAGCTAAGCCAACGGTTAGGGCTGCCAAGGCTGATAAGGTATTGAAGACGTCACAAGTTGTCAACAAGGCGAATGAAAAGTCACATGGAGATGCCTTGGACTTGGACACTTTAACGTATGAAGAAAACAAAGAAGGCAATATCGTGGCTAGCCAAAAGCCTGAAGCTACAAGTGTGGCTTCAGAAGCACCAAAGCCATTGACACCTGCTGAATCAGCTGCAGTTGAATCTGTTGCACCGGCTACCATTCCTGATGGATCACAAGAATACAAGATTGTGAACGGGGATACTTTGGGTAGCATCGCGCTTAAGTTTGGAATTACGGTTGAAGAATTACAAGCGGCCAATCCAAATGTTGATTCTAATAATTTGCAAATTGGGCAAGTCATCATCGTGCCTACATTGGCAGTTGCCAGTTCAGCACCGCAACCAGTTGCGGATGTACCTGCTGAATCAGTCGCGCCTTCTGAGGCCCCTTCAGAAGCAGCACCAGTTGAAGATACAACAGCTGACCAAAGTGTTGCACCAAGTTCTGCAGCGCCATCATCAGCACCTGCTTCATCAGCAGCGCCAGCACCATCATCTGCAGCACCAGCGCCATCATCAGCAACGCCGGCACCAAGTTCTGCAGCACCAAAGCCAACGCCTGCACCAACACCAACACCAACACCAGCGCCTTCTGGAAATATTTCAGCCGCGCAACAAGCAACGTTGGATGCATTGAATGCTTTGCGTGTTTCAAAGGGCTTGAAGACTGTGCAATGGGATGCTAGTTTGGCAGCACGTGCCCAAGCGCGGGCTGACCAAATCAATCGCACTGGTGAAATTCCTAGCGATCACTGGAGCTGGGGAGCTGGACCTGAAGTTATCGCGATTGATTGGGCAGCTGGTGCGCCAGTTATTAATGCCTGGAATATCGATGATGCTTCAGTTGGCATGATCACTAACAACTTTGCGCACCGTCGTTGGTTGTTGAGTGCTGATACTACTAAGGTTGGGTTTGGAATTAGTGGTACGGTCATTGATGGTATTTCTAATGGGACTGTCTTTTAATCTATAACTAGGGTTTGATCCGCTTTTTTGCGGGTCTTTTTTTGTTTGCTGGGGTTTTGGTGCGCTTTACGGGGGTTTGGTGCCCTTTGCAGGGCACAGGATTCTGGCTGGTTGGGGTAAATGGCTCCGCGTTGGTGCTGTTGAAGGGGGCGACAGAGTCCTGCTAGTCTAAGG
>JAITQG010000072.1 GCA_031289015.1 Lactobacillaceae bacterium | reverse complement strand
CAGCATATCTTCGCTACCACTTTAACAAAAAAGTGGTAGATAAAGCTCCCGTCAGAACTTCATCTACCATTAACCTTAGTATGTTTACCTCGCTTTTTCCACCACTATTGCACCAATGCTCCGCCCTTGAACCCACCACCTCAAATCCCGGCTTCCAGTCGCTTTAGCTCCTTCCAGCCCTAGAACTTCAGCTTTGCTCCCTTTTAAATTTTTCAATGTTACATCTCGTTTCATATTAACATCCAGATTATTTCTGCCCTATGTTTTAAAATTCGGCGGGTTTTGGGGCTCGGAGCGATCAATTTGTGGGAAAAGCAAGGGTGGCCGAATCGGGGGAACTGCCGCCCGACATTCAGGATTACAACGGGCGTGGCAATGGGCCGCTCGCGGACCATTTCCCCGATTTGCGCCACCCGTTTCCCACAAATTTATCTTTGCCGGAGAGCCCCAAAACCCGCCGAATTTCAAAACATGTTGACGCTGAAAGCGGCAACCGGCAGAGCACCCCAAACAATAAAAAACCTCCACAACAATTACTGTAGAGGTTAAACCAGATTTAGTTTTTGGCGTTACTTGCCAATTTTAATGAATAAATCAGCGGTACAATCACAATTAATACCATCGCAATAATCAAAGCGATTGTCGGTACACTTGTAATCCAAAAGCCAATAATGCCTGCTAACGTCACAAGCACACCACTCATAACCATCATTAACCCGCCTAAGCGATTGGTCTTTTGCCAATTTTCGGGATTGCTAAACGTGGTCGGTATGCGAAAGCCAATCAGGTAGTTTGGAGCGGTCTTTGGTAAATAATTGCCTAACCCAATGAAAATTACCCCAAGCATCACACTAATAACCGGCAAGATAGGGAAATTTTGTCCCAAGGCTTTGCTGATAATCACAACCGAAATCACGTTTGAAATCAACGGAATCAGCCACAAGATGATCAAGGTGACTTTTGGTGATTGAGATTGTTGCTTGAGATTAAACTTCATACTCAAAACCATGATTAACTGGAAGACTGCTAATAATAAGGGAATCCCAATGACCGCCGAAAACTTGTTGCTCCAACCATTGGCTTGTCCGCTCAGCCCAAAGTGAATCGCCATTCGAGCTGGTAGTTGATTATAGAATATGACTCCATACACGATGGGGAGGGCGGTTGCCATGGTTGTGATAATAATTGTTCTAAGCTTCATGTTGGTCACCTTCTTTCGTAAATTCCGTGAGCCAAAACAAGGCTTCTTCAAACACGGACAGATTGATTTCATAATAAATAAAGTTTTTATACTTGGTTTCACGGATTAAATCGGCTTCCCGCAATTGCTTCAAATGATGCGAAATGGTCGCGCCAGATAATTCAAAGTGGTCGCTCAACTCACCGGCTGATTGCTTCCCCGCCCGCAGTAAAATTACTATTTCACGCCGGACTGGATTACTCAACGCTTTAAATGTGGTTTCGAATGCCATGTGGATAACTCCTCTCTATTTAGATATATCTCTAAATAGATTATAACTTGGATATTTTGGTGAGTCAATAGTTATTTAGAATTTTGTCTAAATAGATGTTGACAACCATTGTAACAGCTCGGCAAAATTAATACCCAAGCCCTGTAAAACGTGGTAACATACTTTACATGTGAACTCGTTACTAATTAAAAATCAACAAGGAGATAGAGATGAATGTCTTAATGCCATATCTAAAAAAATACAAATTAGATATGTTCTTTGCCATCATATCCGTAGCCCTCATGGCCGGATCTGCTCTATGGCAACCCAAATTGCTCCAAAATGTCATCCAAGCGATTTCGGATGACAAAATGGCCAAAGTGAATGAACTAGGGGTGCAATTGATTATCATTGCGCTGATTGGTTTGGTGGCTGGGGCTGTTAACGCCGTTTTCTCCGCTAAGTTAGCGCAAAATGTGGCGGCTGATATCCGTGAAGCGACTTATCGTAAGATTCAAAGCTTCTCATATGGTGACATTGAAAAGTTTTCGGTTGGGAATTTAGTCGTGCGGATGACTAATGACGTCCAACAAGTGCAAAATTTGGTCATGATGGGCTTCCAAGCGCTAATTCGGATGCCAATTTTGTTTGTCGGCGCCTTTATTTTGGCGATGATGACCTTACCAGAACTTTGGTGGGTAATTATGGCGATGGTTGTGGTGGTTTTGCTGATTGTCGTGGTGCTATTTAGTCAAATGGGACCAAAATTCGGCATGATTCAAGGCTTAATTGAAAAGACGAACAACATTGCCAAAGAAAATCTGCAAGGGGTGCGCGTGGTTAAGTCATTTAACCAAGAACGCAATGAAGAAAAGAAGTTTAATGTCGCTTCTGATCAACTCAACCATGTTAATTTGCAAATTGGATACCTCTTCTCAATCTTGATGCCCTTCTTTACCTTTATCGGGCAAGGGGCCATCGCGATATCGATTTGGTACGTCGGACAAAATGCTGGCGCCCATCCAACTTGGATTGCGGCTGTGACCTCATTTATCAATTATTTGATGCAAATCATGATGGCCATCATTATCGGTGGGATGATGATGACTTTTGCGGCGCGTGGGATGGTTTCGTTAAAGCGGATTAAGGAAGTTACCGATACAGTGCCTTCATTAACGTATCAAGATGGAATTGCTGAACAAAATTTGGCCGGTTCAATCGAGTTTGACCATGTTTCATTTACCTATCCAGGTGATGATAAGCCAACCCTCCAAGACATTACCTTTAATGTGGCTGCTGGTGAGATGATTGGAATTGTTGGGGCGACGGGGTCTGGTAAAACGACCTTAGCGCAATTGATTCCACGTTTGTTTGATCCGACTGAAGGTACAGTCAAAGTCGGTGGGGTTGATTTGCATGAGGTCAATGAAAAATCGTTGCGCAAAGCCGTTTCGTTTGTTTTGCAACGGGCAACTTTGTTCTCTGGCCAAATCGCGATGAATTTGCGCCAAGGTAAAGCTGATGCCAGTCAAGCCGATATGCAACGCGCGGCTCGAATTGCTCAGGCAGCTGAATTCGTAGAACGCTATGATGATACGTATGAACACGTCGTTGAAGAGCGCTCGGCTAATTTCTCGGGTGGCCAAAAGCAACGGTTGTCAATTGCCCGTGGGGTTGTTGGAAATCCACAAGTTTTGATTTTAGATGATTCAACGTCAGCCTTGGATGCCAAATCTGAAAAGTTGGTGCAAGAAGCCCTCGATCACGAGTTGGCTGATACGACGACCTTGATTATTGCCGAAAAGATTTCATCGGTGATTCATGCCGATCGCATCTTGGTTATGGATGAAGGAAAACTTGTAGCTGCCGGAACGCACGCCGAATTGGTGCAAAGTTCAGACATTTACCGTGAGATTTATGCAACACAAAAAGCGCAGGAGGTAATTGGGAAATGACCGAATTTTGGAATGCAATTAAATTTTTCGCTTATTACTTCAAGCGCTTTAAGCTCGGATTGACGATTGTGGTCATCTTCACGATTCTTTCGACGTGGCTACAAGTTAAGGCGCCAGTTTACATGGGGAATTCGATTCAAGAATTGGCCAAGTATTTAATGGTGAAACTCAATCCAATGACCGCTAGTAAAGCTTCATTAACCGATTTTCATGGGGCACTGTGGCATTTCTTTTTATTTGTTTTGATGATGGCGGTGGGGCTTTTGATTATGAGTCTCATGCAATCAATCATTTCTGCGCATTCAACCAATGATATGCGACGTGGCTTGTTTGGTAAGATGCAAAAGATGACGATCCGCTATTTTGATGCCCATCAAGACGGCGAAATCCTGTCACGCTTTACGTCAGATTTGGATAATATTTTTAATGCGATGAACCAAGCAATCTTCCAATTGTTTACGCAATTAGCGTTGATGATTGGGATTATCATCATGATGTTTAAGCAAAATACTGAAATGGCCTGGGTGACGATTGCCTCAACCCCAGTTGCTTTGTTGATTGCTGGCTTTGTGATTGTGCATGCGCGTAAGTATGTTGATCGGCAACAAGCTGAAGTCGGGCATATGAACGGGTACATCAACGAACAAATTAACGGTGAAAAAGTCATTATTACCAATGGTTTGCAGGCAGAATCAATCGCGCAATTTAGCGAACACAATGCCAAAGTTCGGCAAGCGGCCTTTAAGGGGCAAGTTTGGTCAGGGATTTTGTTCCCCTTGATGATGGGGATGAGCTTGGTTAACACGGCGATTGTCATCTTCTTTGGGGGCTACCTTGCTTTGAATGGTGACTTGGCGCGTACGACTGCGCTGGGCTTGATTGTGATGTTCGTGAGCTTCTCACAACAATACTATCAACCGATCACCCAAATCACCTCAACGTACAACATGCTCCAATTGGCCGTGACTGGTGCCAACCGGTTGCAAGAAGTCTTTGAACAAGAAAATGAAATCAATGCCCAAGACGGCGTGATGTTTAATGGCGTGCAATCTAATATCAAGTTAGAAAATGTCCACTTTGGCTACAACGCAGGCCATGAAATTTTGCATGGGATTGATATTGAAGTCGACAAGGGCCAAATGGTTGCTTTGGTGGGCCCAACTGGTTCTGGTAAGACCACGGTCATGAATTTGTTGAACCGGTTCTATGACGTGACGGATGGCGCCGTGACCTTTGACGGGGTTGACGTGCGCGACATGAATTTAACAAGTTTGCGTGATCATGTCGGGATCGTCTTACAAGATTCGGTGTTGTTTAGCGGCACAGTGCGCGATAACATCGTCTTTGGTAAGCCTGAAGCAACGACGGGAGAATTAGAAACGGCCGCCAAGCAAGCTAATATTCACGACTTCATAATGACGTTGCCGGACAAGTACGACACGTTGGTGGACGATGAAAATTCAAGCTTCTCAACAGGACAAAAGCAATTATTGTCGATTGCGCGGACGATTTTGACGAATCCAGATTTGTTGATTTTAGACGAAGCAACGTCAAACGTGGACACGGTGACTGAAGCCAAGATTCAAAAAGCGATGGATAATGTCATCAGCGGGCGGACCAGCTTTGTGATTGCACATCGCTTGAAGACGATTTTGAATGCGGATAAGATTGTGGTGTTGCGCAATGGAAACGTGATTGAGCAAGGCAGCCATGCAGAGTTATTGGCACAAAAAGGCTTCTATTACGAGTTGTATACGAACCAAATGGTCTTTGAATAACGAATGTGAGTTGAAATCTGGCTGCATTGGTTATATACTTAAACCATACAAAAAAGACGCCGAGGTGGCTAGACCTCGACGTCGACAAGTCTTAGGGTATACTACGGGTGGAAAGCTGATGATTAGTCAGCTTTTTTCTTTACGGCATAAGCAAGCGCTAAATTAATAGCTAACTTCCCAATGGCGTAAAGAATGATAGAAAATGCGATCGCAAATTCTATCACCTCCCGCAGTACCCCTCACTATTTAGTATCATCTAGTCGCCCCCGATCGTCTTAGATTGGTTGGAGAGCCTTAGTATATACCCTAATAGAACCTGTCATAGCTAGGTGGGTAATCAAGCCACTTCACTACAGTTATTGATTACCCACTAACAAAAAGTATTATTCAATGTTGTATATTGAGACGAATTCTGCTTGGCTGAGATTTGTATAAATCGGCGCTAAATTGTGAATAAAACAAAAAATCCGGCATACCAATTATATACATTGGCATGCCGGATTTTGATTAGCTGCTCAGGCTGGATTCGAACCAGCGACCAACGCATTAACAGTGCGCGATTCTACCGCTGAACTACTGAGCAATAGTAAGAATGTTAATATCTTATAATCGTTGGCGAGATTTGTCAACTAAAATAGCCGAAATTAAATAATTAATTTGCAAGGAAACGTTAAGACATTGGGTGTAAACTAACCAGAAAGTTAACTTCTTGCTAAACTAGAAGATAAGAAACTAGGCGAGGAGGTCAGTGGGATGGCTGACATGCATTTGAATGGAACCCCGGTTTGGGTCTACATGAAAGAACAAGGCACGAACAAAACTATTAAGATGGCCAATTTAGTCGAAGGTGAAATGGGTAGCCAATATAAGATTGAACCCGAAACATTGCCGGGCTATATCGTCACAAACATTGATGGTGATTTAGAAGGTACGTTTGACGAAGGGATGCACATGGTCACCGTGTATTACCGCAAAGCCGATGTGGCCCAAGTTGAACAATTAGAAGAGAAGTTTTTGCATGTGGTCGGCACGGTCGATACGTATGCTGAGCCGGATTTGCAAACTGAGCCCATGACTTATCCATTGTTGGCTGGCAGCGTCTGGCAAGTGGTGGCCCGCATGGCAACGACCAAGGGGATTTTTTGGCATCAATTAGCGGATGGCCGCTGGGTCAAATATGATCGCAAGCAAATGTCGATTACCGACGCCGCCCAGGTCAAGCTACCAACTGAAAAATTTGATTGGACACCGATGCCCTTTGATGCCAATGGGACGATTGATTATGTTGAAGACGAGGCCGTAGCGGTGTATACGCAACCGTATGGATCCGAAGTTGAAAACATCAAACACGGCACAGCGATTCAAATCAAAGAAGTCGTCTTGGACCCTAGCGGTGTACGTTGGTATTTAATAGCTGACCGCGGGTGGGTTTCGAGCGTATATGTTAAGATTGAAGTATTATAAGCAATTAATTTGGAGGAATGTACCATGGCAGAACCAATTTTCTTAAAGCCCGTCTTGCATGAAAAAATGTGGGGTGGCACAGCAATTCGTGAGCAATTCGGCTTTGACCTACCAAGTGAGACAACTGGAGAAGCTTGGATTGTTTCCGGTCATCCAAACGGCGTATCACCAATTGAAACTGAAAAGTATGCAAGCATGACGTTGGCCCAATTGTGGCAAGCCCGCCCTGATTTATTTGATAACAATGATCCAGAGCGGCCATATCCATTGTTGGTCAAGTTTTTGGATGCCAACAAAGACCTGTCAGTCCAAGTCCACCCCGGTGATGCTTATGCGGCTGAACATAATAATGGCGAACTTGGTAAGACCGAGTCATGGTACATTTTGGCAGCCACACCAGATGCCCAAATTTATTTTGGGCACAATGCCAAGACTAAAGCCGAATTCAACGAAATGGTTGATAATGGCGAGTGGGATAAACTTTTGCGCAAAGAGCCCGTTAAAGCCGGTGATTTCTACTACGTACCAGCTGGAACTTTGCATGCATTGGGCGCTGGTGTGTTAGCCATCGAAACCCAACAAAGTTCAGATGTGACGTATCGCGTCTATGACTTTGATCGGCCAGATCCAGAAACTGGGGTCTTGCGTGAATTGCATTTAGAAGATGCCAAGAACGTGACAACGATTCCATTCACACCAGCTGCACCAGAACAAAGCGTGGTTACCATGGGCGCTTTGAAGAAGACAACCTTAGTAGCGGCACCGTACTTTAGTGTGTTCAAGGTTGAAGTCAATGGGGATGCCTACTTTACTAAGCAAGCACCGTATACGCAAGCCACGGTAATTAGTGGTTCAGGTTCAATCACGATTGAGCGTAAAGAGTATCCATTGGCATTAGGGCAGAGCTTCATCATTCCAGCCCACGCGGCAGAATGGCAAATTAGTGGTGATTTAACCATTATTTCATCAACCCCAGGTCCCCTTTCACGTTAATAAATAACGACCGACTGCCAAGTAAGTAGTCGGTCGTTTTTTGTGATTTTCAATGGTAAAATAGTTAGTATTAAGAAAAACGATTAGGAGGCAGACACCATGAGTTTGAAAAGTTCAATTGCAACCTTGGTCGGCAAAGCCACCTACTGGGGGTTACATGATGTGTTGCACCGTGGTGGGACTTCATTGCCGGGAAAATTAGCAACCAAAATTGATCCGCAAATTTTACAAACGGTCGCCGATAAATACGACGTCATCATCATCACGGGCACGAATGGCAAGACCCTGACGACGGCGTTAACCACCCGGGTATTGCGTGAAAAATACGCGGATGTCATCACTAATCCGTCTGGCTCAAATATGATGCAAGGGATTGCCGGGACGATGTTGACGGCCAAAGTGCAAGACAAGACGCAAAAGCCACTGGCGGTCCTAGAAGTCGATGAGGCTAACGTAGAAGAAGTGGCCCGCCAATTGAAGCCCAAAGCGTTCGTGTTAACCAATATTTTCCGGGATCAAATGGATCGGTATGGCGAAATTTACACGACCTACGATAAAATTTTAAACGGCATTCGTCTATGCCCCAAAGCCACAGTGATTGCCAATGCAGATTCACCAATTTTCATGCGCGGTAATTTACCTAATCCAAAAATTTATTATGGCTTCAACCATTTACCAGCGACTGGCCAAGAACGGGCGCCACATAACACGGATGGGGTGCTTTCACCAATTGACGATACGGTGTTGTCATATCATTTCCGTACGTATGCCAACCAAGGTTATTATTTCTCAACCACGAGTGATTTTGCCCGGCCTGAATTGGATTATGCAGTCACTAAAATCAATAAATTATCACCGCAATTTTCAAATGTCGACATCGATGGGGCAGCCTTCCAAATTGAAGTTGGTGGGTTGTACAACGTTTACAACGCGTTGGCTGCCTATGCGGTGGGACGCTGGTTAGAGGTGGGAACTGAACAAATCAAGCATGCCTTTGAGTCAAATGCGCAAATTTTTGGCCGCCAAGAAGCCTTCAAGGTCGACGATAAGGAAGTCACGATTGTTTTGATTAAAAATCCGGTGGGGGCTAATCAAGTCCTCGACATGATGAAGACTGATGACGAGCCCTTTTCATTAATTGCGCTCTTAAATGCTAATTATGCAGACGGGATTGACACGAGTTGGATTTGGGATGCTGATTTTGAATCACTCAAATCAATGGGAGTCCAAACGATTGCCACGGGTGGCGAGCGCTACAAGGATTTGTACGTGCGTTTGAAAATGGCCGGGTATGGTGACCACCCAACATATCCGGATTTAAAGGATGTAATCAAAGCGATTAAAGACATGCCGACTAAGCATGTGTACATCGCGGCCACGTATACAGCAATGTTGCAGTTGCGCGGTGAGTTGGCCACGCAAGGCTATATCAAAGGTGGAATGGGGGAATAAAGCATGTCAGAATATGTAATTCACGCCGCCCATTTGTATGCGGATTTAATGAACACGTATGGCGACTACGGCAATATCGTTGCTCTGCGGTATTATGCCAATCAAATCGGCGTTGATGTCGATGTTGAAATGGTGTCGTTGGGTGACGAATTTGACGATACCAAATTTGATTTCGTCTTATTTGGTGGTGGGCAAGACTACGAAGAAGAAGTGGTTTCCCACGATTTACCAAATAAAGCTGAAGCCATCAAGCGCTACATCGAAAATGATGGGCCATTGTTGGGAGTTTGTGGCGGGTTTCAATTGCTTGGTCAATACTTCTTATTGGCAGATGGGACGCGGATTGAAGGGATTGCAGCGATGGATCATTACACGCTCAATCAACCTCACAACCGGTTTATTGGCAATGTGTTGGTAAAAAACAAAGAAACTAAGCAAGAATATCGCGGGTTTGAAAACCACCAGGGGCGGACATTTTTAAGTGATGATGAACGGCCTTTGGGCAACATTGTGCAAGGTAATGGGAATAATGGTGAAGATGGTAGTGAAGGCTTGATTTACAAGAACGTTTACGGGACTTATTTTCATGGGCCGATTTTTACTCGGAATGGAAATTTGGCTTTGCGGGTTTTGGAAATTGCTTTGCTTAGAAAGTACCCTGATGTTGATTGGGGGGCTAAACTTGCTGGGGTTGTTGCTGAGAGCTTTTAATTTTACACATTTAAGATTTATAGAGTCGAGCTTTGGTTGCTTGGCTCTTTTTCTTTTTGTTGGTGGGTTTTTGGTGCCCCTTGCCACCACCAAGTCAAAACACCAACCTCCAGTCGCTTTAGCTCCTTCCGGTTACTAAAACTTCTGCTTCACTTCTTCGCTCCTTTGCTGGTGCATACTGTTCATTTCGTGTGTACTGGGTATGTGATGACGAGAAAGTAGTTAACCTAATGATTTGTCAGTGAATGTTAGACAATAATTAATCGTTATATTTAAGTGTGATGTTACGAGATTAAAAAAGTAATGGAGTACGGTTGAAGTTTTAGGGCCGGAACGAAGAGGAGGCCGGGATTTTAGGGTTGGTTAGGGAATTGGCGGAGCTTTGCTGCTGTTGTAGGGGGTTAAGCGAGGTAGCGAAACAATTAAGACCAATTTCATGGCCCCTGTTCTTGGGGCATGAAATTTTGGTCGTATTGATTCGTGTCGCCCCCTTCAACAGTAGCAAAGCGAAGTCAATTCCCTAACCAATCCTAAAATCCTTCGCACCAAAGGGGCGACCCAACCAACTCTGAACCACACCACAAAACAGCTCTTCCAAAACACCCCCAATTCGGAGTATAATGTTTGTTTGAGATACTAAACAAATAACAAAATAAAACCCCCACAAAAAAGGAGCAGAGCATGGCTCAATTATTTTTCCGCTACGGAGCAATGGCCAGTGGCAAAAGTATTGAAATTCTAAAAGTTGCCCACAACTACGAAGTTCAAAACCGCCACGTCCTATTGCTAACTAGCGCATTGGACAACCGCACCGAAATTGGTGAAATCGCATCACGCATCGGTATGCAACGCCCCGCCATCGCCATTCACGATCAAGATGATTTGTTCGTTCTTGTCAAAGATACCCACCCTGATATTTCTGCTGTCCTCATCGATGAAGCCCAATTCATGACCAAAGTCCAAGTGTTGCAATTAACCCAAGTCGTTGATGAATTGCAAATCCCAGTGATGGCATTTGGTTTGAAAAACGATGCCTTCAATCATTTGTTCCCTGGCTCAGAAGCCTTGTTACTATTTGCGGACAAGATTGAAGAAATGAAAACCTTATGTTCGTTTTGTACCCGCAAGGCTTTGATGAATCTGCGTGTGTCAGATGGACAACCAGTTTATGATGGTGAACAAGTCCAAATTGGGGGCGATGAAGCATATATGCCAGTTTGTCGCCAACATTATAATCACCCGGACCTAGTTGCATTGGCAAAGCGCATGCAGACCTATAAGTAGAAGTGAGAATTTAAATAATGGATGATATATTTGAAAAAGTTCAGTCAATCGTTGATCGTTATGACGAAATTAGCGAATTGTTGAGTGACCCAGATGTGATTGGGGACACCAATCGGTTTATGGCACTCTCAAAAGAAGAAGGTAGTTTGCGCGACACTGTTGATGTCTTCCGCCACTACAAGCAAGTCGTTGAAGGCATTGAGGGCGACAATGAATTATTGCGTGAAAAACTCGACCCTGAGATGGAAGAATTGACTAAAGAAGAGTTGAAAGAATTGACCGCTGAAAAGACGGCTATGGAAGATCAACTTAAGATTTTGTTGTTGCCTAAGGATCCAAATGATGACAAAAATATCATCATGGAAATCCACGGGGCAGCTGGTGGTGACGAAGCGGCTTTGTTTGCGGCTAATTTGTATGACATGTACGGGCGATATGCTGAAAAGCAAGGCTGGTCGGTCGAAGTTGTCGATGAAAACAAAACTGAAATCGGTGGCTACAAAGAAATCGTGTTGATGATTTCAGGTGAAAACGTCTATTCAAAGTTGAAGTTTGAAAACGGCGCGCATCGTGTTCAACGTGTGCCTGAAACTGAATCAGCTGGGCGTGTGCATACTTCAACGGCCACCGTTGGCGTTATGCCTGAATACGAAGATGTCGACATTGAAATTGAAGAAAAAGATTTGCGCGTCGATGTTTATCGTTCATCTGGGGCTGGAGGTCAACACATTAACAAGACTTCTTCAGCCGTGCGAATGACTCACTTGCCAACGGGGGTTGTTGTAGCGATGCAAGATCAACGTTCACAACAACAAAACCGGGCCAAGGCCATGGAAATTTTGAAGGCCCGTGTGTATAATTTTTATGCTTCACAAAACGAAGCTGAATATGCTGAACAACGTAAGACGGCCGTTGGATCTGGGGATCGTTCCGAACGCATTAGGACATACAACTATCCCCAAAACCGGGTGACGGATCACCGAATTGGCTTGTCATTAAACAAGTTGGACCGCATCATGAACGGTGAATTAGACGATGTGATTGATGCATTGGTGATCGCCGAACAAACTGCCAAGATGGAAGATTTGAAGAACTAAGAGAGAGAATTTCAATGTTTGAAGAGCAAATGACGTTTCAAGCCCTCCGCAATTGGGGTGATTTCCGGTTAGAACCATACATGCACGATAAGGACGAACGGATGGCGCAACTAGATTATCTCCTCACCGGGATGATGAACTGGAGCTATCCGCAACTCAACAACAATTTAAATACGGTCATTGAGGACGAAAAACGCATTCGCTTTGAAGTAGCGGTGCGCTCAATTCAAGGTGGCCTCCCGGTGCAATATGCACTTGGGACGGCGGCTTTTTATGGACGCGAATTTAGTGTTGACCGACGCGTATTGATTCCACGCCAAGAAACCGAAGAAATCGTCGAATGGATTCTCAAAGCTAATGGTAAAGGCACCGACTTAACGGTGTTGGATTTGGGCACTGGTTCAGGCGCAATCGGCCTAACATTGGCTGATCAACGACCAAATTGGCAAGTGACTTTAAGCGATATTTCCCATGATGCACTTGAAGTTGCTAAAGCTAATGCGGAAAAATTTAACCTCGATGTGAAGTTTGTCGAAAGTGATTTGTTTGCTAAAATTGATGGCAAATTCGATTTGATTGTTAGCAATCCACCATATATTGGTGAGGCCGAAAAAGACGTGATGGATGAATCAGTTTTGATTTACGAACCTGAATTGGCCCTGTTTGCAGATGATGAAGGCTATGCGCTCTATAAGCAAATTGCTACTGAATTATTGGATCACCTGAATCCAAAGGGTGTGGCGTATTTTGAAATTGGCTACTTGCAAGGACCAACTTTATTGGGCGTCTTTGGTGAATTGCCTGATGTTGCCGTTGAATTGCGGCAAGATTTATCGGGCCACGATCGCATGTTGAGAGTTTCAAAACAGAATTAATGCAAATAAGAAGGCACAAATGATGGAAACTAAAATTTGGCAAGCAAGTGAATTGAATCAAGCTGTTAAAGCCATCAAACGTGGAGCGTTGGTGGCTTTTCCAACTGAGACGGTGTATGGCTTGGGCGCTGATGCATTTAATGAGGCAGCTGTTGGCAAAGTCTATGCAGCTAAAGGGCGGCCATCTGATAATCCATTAATTGTTCACGTGGCAGAGGCGGAGCAAGTCGAACGCTATGCAATTGTTGATGCACGGGCAAAACAAGTTATGGATGCCTTTTGGCCCGGGCCGCTGACCATTATTTTGCCAGCCATCCCTGATACGGTGTCAAAAACCGTAACTGGGGGCCTGACCACGGTTGCCTCGCGGATGCCAGCCAATGATTTAACACGCGAATTGATTCGCCTTGCTGATACACCATTAGTTGGTCCGTCCGCAAACACATCGGGGAAGCCTAGCCCAACTACTGCCCAGCACGTTTTTCATGATTTGCATGGTAAAATCGCGGGTATCTTAGATGATGGGGCCACGCAAATCGGGGTTGAATCTACCGTGTTGGACTTATCAGTGCCAACGCCCGCGATTTTGCGACCTGGTCAAATCACACCGGATCAAATTCAAGCCGTGTTGGGTGTACCGGTTGATTCTGAGCAACACCATGTCAGTGCGACCGAGACACCCAAAGCGCCGGGGATGAAGTATCGGCATTATGCGCCAGATAAAACAGTTTACATGGTGAATCACGCCGATTGGACCCAAGCCATTATTTGGGCACAAAGTCAGTTAGAACCAGTCGGCTTGATGTTGACCAATGATTTAATTATTGAACATCAACTGGCGGGGATGGACTTTGTTTGGACGCTCGGTAATGATGGTGCGCAAGCGGCTAGTAAATTATTTGCGGGGTTACGCTATTTTGATGACCGCGCTGACATTCAAACAATCTTGGTAGCTGCATTACCGACGACGCAAGCCAATGCAGCCTATAATAATCGGTTAGCAAAGGCAGCTGGTGGTCAATTTTTCAGCGCTGAATAGTTACTAATAAGCTTAATTTAAACACCTAATTCGTATATCTGCGGATACGGTGTTTTTTTGTGCGGTTCATACTCGTCCAAGAACATGGAGCTTGCTCATAATGTCATAAAATCTTCTTTATGAATGGTCTAATTAGGGCATGTATATTCACGTCTTAACTACAAAATATAGATTAGTTATAAACGTACTATGCAGACATTATATTATCTATTTTGAAAGGAGACTTTATAATGAAGTCTTGGCAAAAAATTTTAGGAATTGTTTTGGTTATTGTAGCGGTTGGTGCGCTTGCGGTCAATCATTTTTCTAAGGGTGATGGAACGAGCACGAAAACCAAAGATGGAAAGACCAAAATCACGATGGCTTGGTGGGGAGCGCAAACTCGTCATGACGCCACTGTCAAAGTTATTAAGATGTATGAAAAACTACATCCCAAGATCGATATCGATTATGAATTTTACGATTTTGATGGCTATTTCACCAAAATGAATACGCTCCAAGCCTCAAAAACAGTTTGGGATGTTTTCCAAATGGGGAATAATTACCAAACATATCTCTCAAGTATTCAACCGTTGAACAAGTATATTAAAGACGGCACGATTGATGTTTCGGATACGTCTGAACAATATTTGAAGACGACCAAATACAATAAAGATCAATTAGGGATTTCGAACGGGGCTGGGGCATATGCTATTGCTTATGATCCAAGTATTTTCAAAAAAGCTGGGATTCCAGAACCAACTTCTGATTGGACATGGGATGAATTTGAAGACATTGCTTTAAAAATCCACAAGAAGTTGGGCATTTACGGCTTTTCAAATTTTGACGACTTTATTGCCGGTGCCACTGTAGGGGTCGGTCAATATGGTAAGGGCCAAGAATTCTTTGATAAGGCTTCAGACTCAAAGAAGTTAGGCTTTAAGAATGCTAAATTATTGGTGCCTTACTTAGAAATGCGCAAAAAGTTGGTTGATGCGGGGGCATATCCAGATACTGGTGCCATCGCTGAAATCAAGGATATCGAAGGTGACTATTTGGTTACTGGTAAGGCTGCCATGACATGGATTGCTGCCAACCAAATCACTTCAGTCACAAATGCGTCAAAGCGCCAAATCAAGATGGTTACGTTGCCAAAACGGGAAAAAGACGTACCAGCGGTGAGCGTTTCATCAGCCCAAATGATGTGTATTGCCAAGAATTCTAAGGTGAAAAAGGAAGCGGCAAAATTCATTTCATGGTTTGAAAACGATTTGAAGGCTAACAAAATTTTGAATGCCGAACGTGGTGTTCCAATCATGACTAAGGTCCGAAATGAATTGAGTACTAAGGCAGATCCAACAACTAAGCAATTGATTGATTATGTCGACTTAGTTGGAGAAATTGGCAATAAAAACGCTAATAACGTCGAAAGCCCATATAACAACGAAATCAAAGACCATTACATTTTGTTGTTGCAACAAGTCGTCGCTGGTGAAATGAAGCCAGATAAGGCCGCAACTGAGCTGTATAAGTTTGCAAAGGAAAAGACGCAAGAATAAGCGCGTTAGTGGCAAAGCAACAACTTGGCTACTTTGATTAAAAAAGGAGTGATTAATTTGGCTAATACAAATTCTGATGCCTTGAATTTAGCTGTTCAGCCATCTTTGGTTGAAAAATTCAAGCAATTTACCAATAAAGATAGTGTCGCCGGATACATCTTTTCAGGGCCGTTTATTATTGGCTTCCTAGCCTTGACGCTGATTCCAATGCTGATTTCGTTTTACTATTCGTTTACTGATTTCAACTTGGTGACCGCCAATTGGAAAGGGTTGGCTAATTACGCCCGGCTCTTCACCGATGAACGGTTCTTAAATTCGGTCAAAGTCACCCTGATTTATGTCGTTATTTCAGTGCCACTTAAGTTAATTTTTGCCTTGTTTGTCGCCTATTTACTAACCCGTAAAATCAAAGGCGTAACGGTTTATCGATCATTGTATTATGTACCATCATTGATTGGTGGCTCGATTGCCGTCGCACTGGTCTGGAAAGAACTGTTTTCTGGCTCAGGGTTGATTAATATTTTGTTGGGCTCGATTGGGCTACCGCATTTATCATGGTTTGGGTCAGCTAAATTAGCGATGATTCCCTTGATTTTGATGACGGTTTGGCAATTTGGGTCATCGATGATTATCTTTGCGGCAGGGCTCAAAGAAATCCCGCAAACATTGTATGAAGCCGCCACAATTGACGGCGCTAATAAATGGCAGAGTTTCATTAAAATCACGATTCCCCAATTATCACCTATCATTTTGTACAACTTGGTGATGCAAACGATTACCGCCTTTATGTCATTCACCCAGGCCTTTGTGATTACCAAGGGTGGGCCGAGTGACTCAACCAATTTTTATTCATTGTACGTGTATAATACCGCGTTTAAATACTATGACATGGGTTATGCCAGTGCGATGAGTTGGGTTTTGTTGGTAATCATCAGTATTGTGACATTGCTCATCTTTAAATCATCGAAGAAATGGGTTAGTTATGACAAATAACAGGGAGGCTGCCGATGTATTTTAAAAAACAACAATTTATGCGCTTATTGCTGCATCTATTCATCATCGCCCTGGGAATCGTCATGATTTATCCAGTGATTTGGATGATTTCTGGCTCGATGAAAAACAACACCGAAATTTTAAACGACGCCTTGAATTTGGTACCACCCCATTGGCGCTTTGACAACTTTGTGACTGGGTGGAAAGGGTTTGGGGGCATCAATTTTGGAACCTTCATCACCAATTCGCTCATCATCACCGTCCTATCAACGCTGGGAACGACGCTGAGTTCTGCTTGTGTGGCCTATGCGTTCACCCGGATTAAGTTTCGCGGGCGCAGTGCTTTGTTTGTGATTATGCTAGCGACGATGATGATTCCAGCACAAGTTATCATGATTCCTCAATACATCATTTGGAATCAACTAGGCTTTGTGGGGTCATATGTACCCTTGATTTTGCCCCATTTCTTTGGAGTTGCGTTCTTCATCTATCAAATGATGCAATTCATGGTTGGAATTCCCGTTGAATTGGACGAATCAGCCTACATGGACGGGGCTAGCAAGTATACAATCTTCACGAAGATTATTATGCCGCTCTTAAAGCCCTCGATTATCACAACGATTATCATCCAATTTTATTGGAAGTGGGACGATTTCATGGGCCCATTGATTTATTTGAACAAGCCCACGAGCTACACTGTGTCACTCGCCTTGAAGATGTTTGCTGATTCATCGTCACGGACAGACTTTGGAGCGATGTTTGCCATGTCAACACTGTCATTGTTGCCGGTCTTCTTGATTTTCTTATTCTTTAATAAGTATCTCGTCGAAGGCATCAGCACCAGTGGTATGAAGGCTTAATGCACGTAGATATAGAAGGTAAAAAATATGGCCAAGAAGAAGCCGGTTAAAAATTTAGAAGACAAGTTAATTTATAAATTAGTCATTACGGCGTATAAATTGCTACAGGTGAATTTGTTAGTAGTCCTCTTGATCGGGCTGTTGGCCTATTTGCCCTTGTTGTATCGAGGAAATAATCTGGTGCAATTAGCGTTAATTAGCTTTGGTGAGTTATTGATCGCCCAATTGACGGTATTTTTGAGCGTTGCCACGATTGATAAAACCTTTAATTCACGCAATGATAATGTGTTTACCAATTTCAAATTAACTTGGCGTCAAATCAGATGGCAACAACTCAGCCGTTATGTTGGCTTGGCGGCATTGTTGTTGATTATGTGTGCGGATTTATACTTCATGCAAAATGTCTTGCAAATGCATTTCTTTTTGCCAATCGCCGTGGTCTTGTTGATTATGGCGTTGGCGTTAGTGTTAAATAACATTTTGTTAGACGTTTATGCCGAGGGTCATGCACCACAACGGCAAAGCATTAAGTGGCTATTGCACACGACCTTAAAATTCATTCCACTGCATATCTACTCGCTAGTTTTGATTTTGGTGGGCGTCGTGATCTTTGAACAAAACATCTTGTTTGCCGTTTGCTTTATGCCAGGGTTGGTCGCATATTTGATCAACAAGTTCCATACCGCTGAGCAAAGTTATTTGCAAGGAGATTTGGAGGGCCAACATGAAGCTTGATGAAATCAATATTCGCGATCCGTTTATCTTGCCGTTTGAGGGGCGTTATTATTTGTATGGCACCCGCGGTTATAATGCGTGGGAACAACCAGCTGACTTAACGACCTTAGGCTTTGATGTATATGTAAGTGAAGATTTGCTTGAGTGGTCGGCGCCAATTGAGGTGTTTAGTTATTCAAAAGCCTTTCCAGCCGATCAGAATTTCTGGGCGCCAGAAGTTCATTATTACCAAGGCCGGTTTTACATGTTTGCCACCTTTATTTGTCAAGGACAAAGACGGGGCACGTACATTTTGGCCGCTGATCACCCAACGGCTTGGTTTGAACCCCATAGTGAAGGGGCAATTACGCCAAGCGATTGGGAATGTTTGGATGGGACCTTTTATGTCGATCAAACTGGGACCCCGTACATGATCTTTTGCCATGAATGGAAACAAATCAAAGATGGGACGATTTCTAGTGTCCAACTAACCCCGGATTTGACGCGAGCCGTCTCAACGCCACGCACGCTAGTTACGGCGTCGAGCCCGGCATGGGTCAGGGTTGAAGAAAATCGCTTTGTGACGGACGGACCATTTGTTTATACGACTAAAACGGGTGAAGTATTGTTGTTTTGGTCGTCAATGAAAGAAGATGCCTACGTTGAGGCGATTGCATTGGCCGAAAATGGCGATATCAATGGCAATTGGCTAAATGCGGCCGAACCATTTTTTGCTAAAGATGGGGGCCATGGGATGGTCTTTACCAGTTTTGATGGCAAACTGTACTTTGTTTTGCATCAGCCAAATGATCGCGAAAAAGAGCATCCAATCTTATTTGAGATTACCGACGAACAATTGCTCAGCTACTTTTAAAAAGATTCGCCTTAAATTGGGTAGAACCAGGATAATCCCGAGTTTGACACTTAATTTGAAAAAAAGCTCCCCTAAATGCCGAAATATAGGCGTTTAGGGGAGTTTCTTTTTTACCTAAAAATGTAGTAATATTTTAGGCTTTTGCTTTTTTGAGATACATAGCAATTAAATCCATAAAAGCATACGTTGCACATAGAATCACAAAAAATTCGGGGGGGGTACAGCATTGATGGATATTATTACACATGCTAGTTATAAAATATAAGTGAGTATATATAAAGCCAGGAGGTTTTTGCATTGAAAATACATAAATTAAGTTATCGCCTCGTCCGCGCATTGGTGTTATTTGTGGGCGTGCTGGGAGCAATTACACTGTTTACGAATATGTCGTTTACCGGCGGACCAACGTTAGCCAGTGCGGCTGTAAGTAGTTTGACGTATTCCCCAGATACCAAAACATTAACAGTCGAACCGGGTGAATTGCCAGCTGATTTAAGAAATAAAACCTATGTTAATTTGGCTGAGACAATTGTGTTTTTGACCAATGAGCAAAGTGATAAAGTCGTAGCTCCTCAGAATTCGGTTAACTTGTTTTATGGTTTAACGAATTTAAAACGATTCCAAGGAATGCAAAATCTTGATACATCAAATGTTACGAGTATGAGTAGCATGTTCTATGGTTGTACAAGTTTAACAGAACTTGATTTGAGCAGTTTTAACACGTCCGAAGTCACAAATATGAACTATATGTTTTATAATTGTAAGGTGTTACCCTCAGTTGATGTAAGCGGGTTTAACACACCCAAAGTCGTCAGCATGAGGTTTATGTTCAGTAATTGTCATGCTTTAACCTCAGTTGATGTAAGCAGGTTTAACACATCCGAAGTCACAACCATGGAGAATATGTTCGATAATTGTAAAGCTTTAACCGCAGTTGATGTAAGCGAGTTTGACACAGCCAAAGTCGAAAGCATGTACAATATGTTCTCTGGTTGTAATAGTTTAACAGAACTTGATTTGAGCAGGTTTGACACATCCCAAGTCACGTATATGCAAAGTATGTTTAGTAATACAACCGCTTTGTGGAAATTAACGCTTGGCCCAGATTTTGTTTTTAATGATCAAGCCACTGGCTTACTAGATCCAGTGGTTGGCACAAAATTCAATGAAAATTTCGTAGTTACCTCAAATCAATGGTTACAAACGACTGAGCTTTATGTATGTACAGCTGCTCAAATACCCACAGAGCATGTTAAGGGTCACACGGATACATTTGCTTGGCAAGGGGATCGGTTCACCACGGCCGAATATGTCGTGCAACCGACATATACCATCACGATCCCAGCTACCATCACGATTCCAAGTGCAACAGTGGCGGGGACTGGAGTCGTTACCTTGAGTGCATATCCAAAGGTACCGTATGAGGAACGCTTTATTCATATTTCAGCGGCATCAGGGACACCGAATCCTTGGCATTTGACCACAACCGGTGATGCTACCGGCGCCGAGTATGATTTTTATGCCGAGGGTGGAGTTAATTTGAAAGCTGGATTTAATCTTGTTTTGGAAGCTGATGGGGAAGCACCGGCGATAACGAAAACAGTTTCAGCTTCGTTAACAGATAATACACACAAGTTTAAGTATGCGGGTGCTTACAAGGACACTGTAACGTTTACGATTCAAACCGCCGCTTCATAGCGTGAAAAACGCTGGAGAAATCAGGATAAATTCACATTATTATCCAGCAAAAAATATAAGTAGACTGATTTCACATGCATAGCTTTAAAAAAGGTTCGCCTTAAATTGGGTAGAACAAGTATAATAATAAGAAGGCCAGTTCTGATATACGGGCTGGCTTTTTCATTTAACTTGTAAATTAAAATAATTGCACCAACAGGAGGGATTTATCCATGAATTACCGCGAATTTGACCCTGAATTATGGGCGGCAGTTGATCGGGAAGCCGACCGCCAAGAACACAATATCGAATTAATCGCTTCAGAAAACATTGCCTCAGCCGGCGTAATGGCCGCGCAAGGCAGCGTTTTGACAAATAAGTATGCTGAAGGTTATCCTGGCAAGCGTTACTATGGTGGGACCGAGTTCGTCGATCAAGTTGAACAATTGGCGATTGATCGGGCTAAGGAGTTGTTTGGGGCAGAATATGCCAACGTGCAACCCCATTCAGGTTCACAAGCCAATGCCGCAGTTTATGCTGCGTTGTTGGAACATGGTGATCATGTTTTGGGGATGGACTTGGATGCTGGCGGGCATTTGACGCATGGTTCTTCAGTGAATTTCTCAGGTAAAAACTATACATTCCACGCTTATGGTTTAGATGAAAATGAATTGATCGATTATGATCAAGTTGAAGCGTTGGCACAAGAATTCAAGCCAAAGTTGATTGTGACGGGGGCATCAGCCTATTCACGTTTCATCGACTTTGACCGTTTCCGCGCGATTGCTGATGCCGTTGGAGCCTATTTGATGGTCGATATGGCCCACATCGCTGGCTTAGTTGCCGCTGGGGTACATCCATCACCAGTTGGAATTGCCGATGTTGTCACGACCACGACCCACAAAACTTTGCGTGGACCACGGGGTGGGTTGATTTTGGCCAAGGCTGAATTTGCCAAGAAATTGAATTCGGCTATCTTCCCTGGTACTCAGGGCGGACCATTGGAACATGTGATTGCTGGTAAGGCCATTGCGTTCTATGAAGACATGCAACCAAGTTTTAAGGTATATGGGCAACAAGTTGTGGCCAATGCTAAGGCGATGGCTGAAGTCTTTGCTGAGTCTGATTTGGTGAGTGTCATTTCTGGTGGGACGGATAATCATTTGTTCAACCTTGATTTAACACCAACTGGCTTGACTGGTAAGGAAGCCCAAAACTTGTTGGATACGGTGGCGATTACGACTAATAAAGAAGCGATTCCAAATGAGCCACGCAGTCCCTTCGTTACTTCAGGAATTCGGATTGGGACGCCAGCGATTACGACGCGTGGGTTTAAAGAAGCTGAGGCCCGGTTAGTTGCTGAATTGATTTTGCGGGTGTTTGCGAAGCCTGAAGACGAAGCTGAATTGGCAGCTGTTGCTAAGGATGTGCGGGCTTTGACTGAAAAGTTCCCCCTTAACAAGATTGAGTATGCCAATTAATAATTTTTAATGCCTTTGCTGCCTTTTTGGTGGTGGGGCTTTTTTTGTGCTGGGATGTTTAGCCGTGAAACGGCTAATCACCCCCAAGACACCGTTAAAAAAGAAGTAAATATACCCAAACAAAACCAAAAGGGTAGTATAATAAACAAAGAAATAGGCAAAGCATTTAAGAGGAGCATAAAATGTCAAAACTAACAGTGTTTGATCACCCGCTAATTCAACACAAACTAACCATCATCCGTGACAAAAACGTCGGCACTAAGGAATTCCGTGAAGTTGTTGATGAAATTGCTTCATTAATGGCCTACGAAGTTACCCGTGATTTACCAACGGTTGAAGTGGAAGTTGAAACTCCAGTAGCCACAACTATGAAAAAGAAGCTTGCTGGTAAGAAATTGGCCATTGTCCCAATTTTGCGGGCCGGGCTAGGGATGGTTGATGGCATCATGAAATTGATTCCAGCCGCACGTATCGGCCACATCGGGATGTATCGTGACGAAGAAACCCTGGAACCAGTTGAATACTTCATTAAATTACCAGAGGACATTGATCAACGTGAAGTTTTGGTAGTTGATCCAATGTTGGCAACTGGTGGTTCAGCCAATATGGCCATCGATGCTTTGAAGAAGCGCGGGGCTCAAACCATCAAGTTGATTACCTTAGTTTCTGCCCCACAAGGTGTTGAAGCTGTGCAAGCTGCTCATCCGGATGTGGATATCTTCACCGCTGGACTTGATGAAACGTTGAATGAACATGGCTACATCGTTCCAGGGTTGGGCGATGCCGGTGACCGTTTGTTTGGAACCCATTAAAACTGAGATAAAGGACTGATACCTCAAGGTTTGTCAGCCTTTTTTTGTTGTAACTATGGTAGAATTCTAATCAAAAGTAGCACGATTAACCTGTGCTGATTGTGCTTTAAAAAGCTTGAAAACAAATATCTGATATCAAATTATTAAGCTATACATAACGTAAATAAGTGGAGAATACATATGTCAAAACAACATACTGACGTCATTTTAGACGTGCAAGACAAACCGGCGTTGCCATTGTTAGTCGGGTTGTCATTACAACACATGGTTGCGATGTTTTCAGGTACCCTTTTAGTTCCCTTGTTAGTCGGGTTAAGTCCCGCGGTTGGCCTATTTAGTTCTGGGGTTGGAACATTACTACACATTTTAATTACGCGCAAGAAAATCCCGATGTATATGGGAGCTTCATTTGCGTTTTTGGTTCCCATGGCTGCTTTGATGCACACCACCGGCTACCCAAGTGTGGCTAGTGGCGTGATTTCAGTTGGGATTATCTATCTGATTATCGCTGCCTTAATTGCTTTGGTCGGGACGAAAATCATTGCCAAAATATTTCCACCAATTGTGGTCGGACCGATTGTTATGGCGGTGGGGTTGTCGTTAGCTACGTCGGTTGCGACCAACGGCACGCTGTTGGATGGCAAATATGATATCCGCGTTTTCATCGTGACGATGTTGACGTTGGGATTAACGATATTTTTCAACAGTTTTTTCAAAGGCCCATTTGGGATGCTATCAATTCTGTTAGGCATTATTTCAGGTTACATATTAGCGATTGTGTTTGGCTTAGTTGATTTGCAACCAGTCGTCCATGCGCATTGGTTTGCCGTGCCCCAATTTCAAATTCCGTTTGTGAGTTTTAAACCAGTCTTGAATTGGGAAGCGATTGTCGCGATTGCTCCGTTAGCGATGGTATCCATGACCGATCATTTTGGCTACCTGATGACAACGGGGGAATTGACTGACCGCGATTATCTGAAAAATCCGGATTTGAAGCGGACAATTGCCGGTAATGGAGTTGCCACCATGTTTTCTGGCTTAGTAGGTGGACCAGCTTTGACTTCTTATGGAGAAAATATTGGGGTTTTGGCACTGACCAAGGTCCATTCAGTCTATGCTTTAATCGGTGCGGCAATTTTTGCAATCATGTTCTCGTTTGTGGGTAAACTGGCCGCCTTGGTGGCTACTGTGCCAGCCGCGGTCACCGGTGGAGTTTCATTTCTGCTATTTGGGGTGATTGCGGTGTCTGGGATGCGGATCATTGTTGAAAACAAACTAGATTTCAATGACAAGCGCAACTTGATGATTGGTTCGAGTATCTTAGTGATTGGCATCGGGAATGCTTATCTACAAATTGGGGCTGGACCACATCTAATTCAATTTTCAGGGCTAACCATTGCCACGGTGGTCGGGATCATTTTGAATTTAATCTTACCTAAAGAAAGTGCTTCTAAATAAACGCTTTGGCTCAATATTGTTGTCAGATACGGTTATAAGAACGTATAATGCTCTTACTGTGTAAATAACGAGCGATAAAAGAAATGGAGTAGTACGAATGGCAGGGAATATAAAAACGGGCGCAATTTTAGACGTCCAAGACAAACCTAAATTCTTCCAGTGGATTGGGTTGTCATTGCAACACATGTTTTCAATGTTTGGGGCCACAGTGTTGGTGCCATTGTTGGTTGGTTTGAATCCAGGGATTGCGTTGTTTAGTTCCGGGGTTGGAACTTTGTTGCACATCTTGATTACGCGTAAGCAAATTCCAGCGTACATGGGTTCATCATTTGCCTTCATCATTCCAATGACGGCATTAATGAAGACAACCGGCTATCCAGGCGTTGCAACCGGAGTTATTTCAGTTGGTATTATTTATCTATTGGTTGCTGGCTTGGTGGCTTTGTTTGGTTCAGCATGGATTGAAAAGATTTTGCCACCTATCGTGGTGGGACCAATCGTGATGGTCATCGGATTGTCATTATCATCATCGGCTGCTTCATCGGCTACCTTGTTGAACGGTAAATATGATTTGCGGGTCTTTATCGTGGCCATGTTGACGTTGGGCTTGACGATTTTTTACAACATGTATTTGAAAGGCTACCTGGGCATGATTCCAATTTTGCTAGGAATTGTGTCAGGGTACATCTTAGGGATTGCGTTTGGCTTGGTTGATTTGAAACCAGTGGCCGATGCAGCTTGGTTTGCATTGCCTAAGTTTGAAATTCCCTTCGTTGAATATCAACCAATCATGCATTGGGGCGCGATCATTGTCATGGCGCCATTGGCCTTAGTGACCATTACGGAACATTTGGGTCACTTGATGGTGTTGGGTGAATTGACGGATCGTGATTACTTTAAGAACCCAGGGTTGAAGCGGACGTTGGCTGGTGATGGAGCTGCCTCATTGTTTGCTGGTATGGTTGGTGGACCATCTGTGACGTCGTATGGTGAAAACATCGGCGTTATGGCGATCACCAAGGTGCACTCAGTCTACGTATTGATTGGGGCTGCCGTCTTTGCCATCCTGTTCTCATTTGTCGGCAAGTTGTCAGCTTTGATTTCTTCAATCCCAGGGGCAGTCACTGGTGGCGTTTCATTCTTGTTGTTTGGAGTTATTGCTGCGTCAGGGTTGCGAATTGTCGTTGAAAACAATATCGATTTCAACTTAAAACGCAATTTAATGATCGCATCTTCGGTCCTTGTTATCGGAATTGGCAATGCTTATTTGCAGGTCGGAACTGGCGATAACATTGTGCAGTTTTCCGGAGTTGCAATTGCGACCGTTTTGGGAATTGGCTTGAACCTAATTTTGCCAAAAGAAAACGGTACCAAATAGTGGATTTTTAAAAATTGATAACCCCGCTAGTGTTGTTATAGCGGGGTTTTTAGTTACTTTTAAATAGTGAAGATAATGTAAACAAATTACATTAAATTTGTTGATTTTTTTTTGGATAAGAGTAAACTTTAAGGGTAAATGTAAAAAGTGGTGTAAGCCGCTTTTTTGCATGGTCAACATTATAGAAAGGAAAGAGGTGAGCTCTGTGGATGAAAAGTCTTCAACATTCTCAATCGGGATGTTGACTTTCGACTGGCCAGTGGTTATTTCAACCTTGGTTGCAGCCATACTTGTTTTCCTATTAGTGTTCTTCTTGTCCCGCAATCTGCAAATGCGGCCTAAGGGTAAGCAGAATATTCTCGAGTGGATGATCGATTTTGTTAATGGCATTGTCGAAAGTTCGCTTCCGAACGCAACAGGAACAGAAGTGAAATTATTTGCATTCGTTATGTTCCTTTTCATCTTCGTCTCAAACCAATTAGGTCTAGCCCTTCAAGTTGAAGTCGGCGGCGTTACATTCTTAAAGAGTGCGACAGCTAATTTGTTAGTGACGATGACGTTGGGCTTGGTTGCAATTGGCCTGGGGCACATGCTTGGGGTTGCTAAGCTTGGGTTTAAGGGATATTTCAAAAATGTCTACTTAACGCCTTATACTTTGTTGTTACCAATCAATATCATGGAACAGTTCACGAGTTTCTTAACGCTCAGCATGCGTTTGTTTGGAAACATCATGGCTGGCGAAATGCTATTGATGCTTATTGCCGGTTTCGGCTTGCCAGGTGGTTCATTCGGTTGGCAAACCGTCCCTGCATTCTTCTTGTCAATGATTTGGCAAGGCTTCTCATTGTTTATCGGCGCAGTACAAGCCTATGTATTCGTAACTCTTATGAATGTTTACATAAGTGAAAAAACTATTGCCGAATAAAATTATTTTTAACATCTATATATTTCTTGGAGGAAATTTATTATGACTGGTCACATCGCTACAATTGGTGCTGGTATCGCCGCTGCAGGTGCTGCCATCGGTACTGGTATCGGTAACGGACGTGTTATTGCCGCAACACTTGAAGGTATGTCACGCCAACCTGAATTAGAAGGTAAGCTTCGTGGAACAATGTTTCTTGGCGTTGGTTTGATCGAAGCGGTTCCTATCTTGGCCTTCGTTATCTCATTGATGTTGCTTAACAAGTAAGCCACGCACAGATAAAGAGGAGCCAACGACATGTTAAATGGTATTTTACTGGTTGGTGCCAGTGATCAGTTGGCTTTGGGTAATTTCGTCTTTGTACTAGGTTCATTCGTTGTCTTGATGTATTTCATCAAGAAATTCGCTTGGGGTCCTGTGACAAAGATGATGCAAGAACGAGCTGATAAAATCGCCAACGACTTGGATACGGCCGAGACATCACGGGTAGAAGCTCAAGAGCTTGCTAGCCAACGTCAAAGTCAATTACAAGCTGCACGCGGAGAAGCAAATTCAATTATTACGGATGCAAAAGACGCTGGAGCCAAGCAACGTGAACAAATTATCACGGACGCTACGGCCACGGCTGATTCATTGAAGACGCAAGCGAAGGTTCAAATCGAACAAGAGCGTACTGAAGCAATGCAAGCTGTAAAAAATGAAGTTGCTGAAATGTCAGTTTCAATTGCACAAAAGATTATTCAAAAAGAACTGAAGTTAGACGATCAAAAGGCCTTAATTGATGCCTACATCGAAGGGTTAGGAGACAAGTAATGGCAAACGATACTGCAACCATTGCGAAGCGGTATGCCGTTGCTTTGTTCGAATTAACCCATGACCAAAACAGTGATACAACAACTTTGGCTGAATTAGTCGAATTGAAAAAAGTGTTACAAGAAAATCCTGATTTGGTAAAAACAATTGATTCTGCTGGGATTGCAGATTCAGATAAACAAGCCTTGTTGAAGACGATTACTGACCAAGCATCACAACTAGTTAAGAATTTGATTGAAATGACGTATGATTATCGCCGTTTCAATATCTTGACGAAGATTATTGATGCTTACACGCAATTAGTCGATCAAGCTGATGGTCGGATTGTGGCTTATGTCACAACCGCCGTACCATTGGATGCTGATCAAGCTTCACGTTTGGCTACTTCAATTGCAAAGCGCTTTAATGCAAATGCGGTTGAATTGAATCAAAATGTCGATGAATCATTGATTGGTGGGGTGATTATTCATGCCAACAACCAAATCGTGGACGGGTCATTAGCAACCAAATTGGAAGCTATTCGTCAAAGTATCGTCCGCTAAGCACTAATTTAAAACGCATATATTAAGAAAAAGAGGAACTGCTGAAATGAGCATCAAAGCTGAAGAAATCAGTTCACTCATCAAAGCCCAACTTGCCAATTATGAAGATGAATTGACAGTTCAAGAGACAGGCCACGTTACATATATTGGTGACGGGGTTGCCCGTGTTACCGGTCTGGATAATGCCATGGCTGGAGAATTGCTTGAATTTTCAAATGGTGTAATGGGAATGGCACAAAACCTTGAGTCTAACGATGTTGGTATCGTTATCTTGGGTAACTATGATAATATCCGTGAAGGCGACATTGTTAAGCGCACGGGTCGGATCATGGAAGTGCCTGTTGGTGAGGAATTGATTGGTCGTGTTGTTAATGCCTTGGGTCAACCTATTGATGGGCTTGGCGCAATCACCACTAATCACACGCGTCCGGTTGAATTTAAAGCCCCCGGTGTTATGCAACGTAAGTCTGTTTTCGAACCTTTGCAAACTGGTTTGAAAGCGATTGACGCCCTCGTGCCAATCGGTCGTGGACAACGTGAATTGATCATCGGTGACCGTAAGACGGGTAAGACGTCAGTCGCCGTTGATACAATCATTAACCAAAAAGATCAAAACATGATTGTTGTGTATGTTGCCATTGGACAAAAGGACTCAACAGTTCGTACAACTGTTGAAACTTTGCGTCAATATGGCGCCCTTGATTACACAATCGTTGTGTCTGCTGGACCTTCTGAACCAGCACCATTGTTGTTCTTGGCACCTTATGCCGGCGCTGCAATGGGTGAAGAATTCATGTTTAATGGCAAGCACGTCTTAATCATTTATGATGATTTGTCAAAGCAAGCCACGGCTTATCGTGAGCTGTCATTGATTCTTCGTCGTCCGCCTGGACGTGAAGCCTACCCTGGTGATGTCTTCTACTTGCACTCACGTTTATTGGAACGTGCTGCTAAGTTGAGTGACGAACTAGGTGGGGGCTCAATGACGGCTTTGCCAATCATTGAAACGCAAGCCGGTGACGTGTCTGCTTATATCCCAACCAACGTAATCTCGATTACTGACGGTCAAATCTTCTTGGATGCCGATCAATTCTATTCTGGTGTTCGTCCAGCCATTGACGCGGGAACTTCAGTTTCACGTGTTGGTGGAGACGCCCAAATTAAGGCGATGAAGAAGGTTGCGGGAACTTTGCGTTTGGACTTAGCTTCTTATAAGGAACTTGAGTCATTTGCTCAATTCGGATCTGATTTGGATGAAGCAACGCAAAACAAGTTGGCCCGTGGACGTCGTACTGTTGAAATTTTGAAGCAACCATTGCATAAGCCATTGCCAGTCGAAGAACAAGTTTTGTCATTGTATGCTTTGACGCATGGTTATATCGATGACGTAGCGGTTGATGATATTCAACGCTTCGAAGCTGAATTGATTGACAGTGTCCGTGCATCACATGCTAACTTATTGCAAACGATTGTTGATACGCAAGGCTTGCCTGAGACTGCTGACTTGGATGCAGCAATCGAAGAATTCAAGGCAACCTTTGCCCCTAGCAATCCGACTGCGGAATAAGTAGAGGAGGGGTGCAATGGCAGCTTCTTTGCAAGATATCAAACGCCGTATTGCCTCAACCAAAAAGACGCGTCAAATCACATCTGCCATGCAAATGGTTTCTACCTCAAAACTGAGTCAAATTCAACGCCACGGTAATTCATACAGCGTGTATGCTAATAGCTTGCACGAAGTAGTGGCGCATATGGCCTCAGCAAATCTACCTAGCGTAGAGGGGACGTTGTTAAATCAACGCCCGGTGAAGAAGGTTGGCTTCTTGGTCATCACTTCAGATCGTGGTCTGGTCGGCGGTTATAATGCAACTATCTTTAAGGAATTGCTCGCAATCATCGCAGAACGTAACTTGTCAGTTGACGACGTAGTTATTATGGCTGTTGGTGGTAACGGGGCTGATTTCTTTAGGAAGCAAGGATTTAATATTGTCTTTGAGCACCGCGGTGTACCTGACGTACCAACGTACAATGATGTACGTGAAGTTGTTAGAACCGTTGTGCAAATGTATGACAACGAAATCTTTGATGAAGTGACAGTTGTGTATAACCACTTTGCCTCACGTATCTTAAACGAATTCCGCGCTGAGCAATTATTGCCAGTTGTAGCCCAAACCGAAGCTGAAGAACCCATCACTAAGAAGGCCATCAAGGCTGAATATGAGATGGAGCCTTCAGTCGAGGACATCTTGGCGGTAGTCTTACCCCAATATGCCCAAAGCTTGGTTTACAGCGCAATTTTGGATGCTAAGACGGCTGAACATTCAGCGTCTTCAACAGCCATGCGTTCAGCAACGGATAACGCGAAGGAAGTAATTGACAAGTTAAACTTGCAATTCAATCGTGCGCGTCAAAGTGCAATTACGACAGAAATTACAGAAATCACAGGTGGTATGGCTGCCCTGGATTAAACCAGACAGCCTCACTATTAAATGTTTAATTAAGGAAGGATAACGACAATGAGTACCGGACGAGTTGTACAAGTCATTGGACCAGTCGTCGACATCCAATTCCCATTAGATAAGAAGATTCCTGACATCAACAATGCCTTGGTCATCGATAAGGGTGAAGCAGGTAAGTTGACAGTCGAAGTTTCTTTGGAAATGGGTGACGGAGTTGTTCGTACGATTGCCATGGATTCAACTGACGGCTTACAACGTGGTATGGAAGTAACTGATACTGAGGGACCTATCTCAGTACCAGTTGGTGAAGCTACGTTGGGTCGTGTCTTTAACGTTTTGGGTGAAACAATTGATGGTGGTGAGCCCCTTGGAGCGGATGCAGTACGCAATCCAATTCACCGTGACGCACCAGCATATGACCAATTGACAACTTCTACAGAAATTCTTGAAACTGGAATTAAGGTTATCGACTTGCTCGCACCTTATATCCGTGGTGGAAAGATCGGTTTGTTTGGTGGAGCCGGAGTTGGAAAGACGGTTTTGATTCAAGAGTTGATTCACAACATTGCGCAAGGACACAATGGTATTTCTGTCTTTACTGGAGTTGGGGAACGTACCCGTGAAGGTAATGACATGTACCACGAAATGATGGAATCAGGCGTTTTGAAGCAAACGGCCATGGTTTATGGTCAAATGAACGAGCCCCCTGGCGCACGTATGCGTGTGGCCTTGACAGGTTTGACAATCGCGGAGTACTTCCGTGATGTGAACGGCCAAGACGTGTTGTTGTTTATCGACAACATCTTCCGTTTCACCCAAGCCGGGTCTGAAGTTTCTGCCTTGCTTGGCCGTATTCCATCTGCCGTTGGTTACCAACCAACATTGGCAACTGAAATGGGTCAATTGCAAGAACGAATCACTTCAACGCAAAAGGGATCAGTTACATCAATCCAAGCCGTTTACGTGCCTGCCGATGATTACACTGACCCAGCCCCTGCCACGACATTCGCGCACTTGGACGCTACCACTAATTTGGAACGTGCATTGACGCAAATGGGTATCTATCCAGCCGTTGATCCATTGGCATCAACATCAACTGGCTTGACACCTGAAATCGTTGGCCAAGAGCACTACGAGGTAGCAACTGAGGTACAACGTACTTTGCAACGTTACCGCGAATTGCAAGACATCATCTCAATCTTGGGAATGGATGAATTGTCAGATGAAGAGAAGACGACAGTTAATCGTGCGCGTCGGATTCAATTCTTCTTGTCACAACCATTCTCAGTTGCCGAAGTCTTTACTGGTCTGAAGGGTGAATATGTCCCAATCAATGAGACAGTTCGCAGCTTCAAGGAAATCCTTGAGGGTAAGTACGATAACCTTCCAGAAGAAGCTTTCCGTTCAGTAGGAGCTATTGAACAAGCTGTAGAAAAGGCTAAGACATTAGCATAATGAATGAGGTGTTGTCATGAGTGAACACAATTTTGCGGTGTCAGTTGTGACACCGGATGGCATTGTATACGAATATGACACGGCGACCCTGGTTGTTTTAAACACAACGAGCGGTGAAGTTGGGGTCATGGCGAATCACGTGCCAATTATTTCAGCGTTACGAATTGATGAAGCTCGGGTTATTGATAGTGCTAATGATCTTAAAAAGAGCCTCGCAATTAATGGCGGATTTGCTGAGTTTTCTGACAACAAATTAACGATTGTTGGTGATTCGGCTGAGTTGGCTGATCAAATTGATTTGCGTCGGGCTGAATCTGCTCGTCAACGTGCCGAGCGCCGTTTGCGGGAAGCTCAGACTGACGTTGATGCACAAGACCATGATATGGATCGGTTGCAGGTTGCTTTGCGCCGTGCGGTTAATCGGATTCATGTGGCTGATGGTAAGTAATTTTGCATCAAACCAAATAGACGACGAGAGTTTTGACTCTTGTCGTTTTTTGGTTTCTTGGAGTTTGGTTGTTTAGCCGTTTCACGGCTAAGCAAACCCACGATAAAAATACAATCACACAAAAAGTAAGCATTGTGATTTTCCATTAGCATATAGCGCTGAATTTTGATAATATAGTTAAGAGAAAAAGAGACTTGGAGATAGTGAGTAATGATTGTACTTTCAGGAACAATCGGGGCTGGAAAAACTAGTTTGACCGGTGTTTTAGCAAAGCATTTTGGAACAGAAGCATTCTATGAAAGTGTCGACGATAACCCAATTTTGCCGCTGTTTTATGAAAACCCGCAAAAATACGCTTTCTTATTGCAAAATTATTTTTTAAATAAGCGTTTAGATAACATCAAGGATGCCCAGGGAAGTGCCTTGAATGTCATTGACCGTTCAATTTATGAAGACTTGTTGTTATTTCAATTAAATGCTGATTTACAACGCGCTACGCAAACCGAAGTGCAAATTTACGGTGATTTGTTACACAATATGATGGAACAAATCGATTTCACGGATGAAGCAATTGTAAAAACGCCAGACTTGTTACTGTATATTCATGTTTCATTTGATACCATGTTGGCGCGGATTCAAGCGCGTGGCCGTGATTATGAACAAGTGGAAACCGATCCATCGTTGTATAATTACTATCAGGAACTTAATAAGCGCTACACTGCATGGTTTGAGCAATATAGCGCCTCACCAAAGTTAGCGATTGATGGCGATAAATATGATTTTGTAAATAATCCAGCTGATTTGAAAGCTGTTATTGCCCAAATTGATGCCAAAGTTAGCGAACTGGGGTTGAAATAAGCCGCTGACCTGCCCGTATAAGGAGAATTGCCGTGTTAGATTTGAAGTATGTCCGTGCCCATGCGGATGAAGTGAAAGAACGTTTAGCTACTCGTGGGGTTGATGCAACTGAAATCGACGCCTTTTTGGCTGATGATGTGAAGCGTCGTGAATTGCTCGTACAAACTGAAGAATTGAAGGCTCGTCGCAATACGGTCTCTGATGAAATCGGGTTAAAGAAGCGTGCTAAAGAGGATGCTTCTGACGTAATTGCTGAGATGCAAGCTGTTTCTGCCAAAATCAAAGAATTAGATGAACAAGTTGCTTTGGTTGATGAAGCACTGCAAGCTCGGGCCTTACATTTCCCAAACTTGCCTAATCCAGGTATTCCGGTTGGCCCAGATGAAGCCGCTAACCGTGAAGAACGCGTTTGGGGTGACATTACTGAATTGCCATTTACTCCTAAGGCCCACTATGAGATTGGTGAGGATTTGGGGATTTTGGATTGGGAACGTGGTGCTAAGGTATCAGGTGCTCGCTTTGTGTATTACGTTGGCCAAGGTGCGCGCTTGGAACGGGCAGTTTATAACTTCATGCTCGATGAACACCAAAAAGAAGGCTACAAGGAAATGATCACACCATACTTGGTCAAGGATTTGGCGATGTTTGGGACGGGGCAATATCCTAAATTCATGGATGATGCTTACCGGGTTGGGACGAACGACGATATGACGTTGATTCCAACGGCGGAAGTCCCATTGACGAATTATTACCGTGAAGAAGTTATTCCAGCTGAAAAGTTGCCAATTTCAATTACGGCCGTGTCACCTTCATTCCGCCAAGAAGCTGGTTCGGCTGGTAAAGACACGCGTGGGTTGATTCGGATGCACCAATTTAACAAGGTTGAAATGGTTAAGTTTGCAAAGCCAGAACAATCATATGCGGAATTGGAAAAGATGACGGCGAATGCAGAAAACATTTTGCAAAAGTTGAATTTGCCATACCACGTGATCACCTTATCAACTGGTGATATGGGTTTCTCAGCCGCTAAGACATATGATGTTGAAGTTTGGATGCCACAACAAAACGTGTATCGTGAAATTTCTTCAGTTTCAAACACTGAAGCTTTCCAAGCACGCCGAGCTCAAATTCAATATCGTGATGAAGATGGTAAGCTGCAATTTGTGCACACTTTGAATGGCTCAGGTTTGGCGGTTGGCCGGACGGTCGCCGCAATTTTGGAAAACTACCAAAATGCAGATGGCACGGTTACAATCCCTGAAGTTTTGCGCCCCTACTTTGGTGCTGATCAGATTGTTGCTGAAGATACTTTGTAATTAAGCAAGGCAGCAGACCAAATTTGTCTGCTGCCTTTTATCTTTGTTGCAATGTTTTTTGCTGAAAGCTATTGACACAAATTCTTTAAACTGATACTATATAAAAGTTGTTTAGAAACGAAATGTTATCTAATAAACAAGCATTGCGGATGTGGCGGAACTGGCAGACGCGCAAGATTTAGGTTCTTGTGTCCTAGTGGCGTGCAGGTTCGATTCCTGTCATCCGCATTATACTTATGTCGCCGACTTAGCTCAGTTGGCAGAGCACTTCACTAGTAATGAAGGGGTCGCTGGTTCGAATCCAGTAGTCGGCATATGACTTTTTGTAAGAAAAGTTGTACAATTAGGTAATAATGCACCTATAGCGCAATTGGATAGAGTGTCTGACTACGAATCAGAAGGTTGCAGGTTCGAGTCCTGCTAGGTGCATAGATATTAACCATCAAGGAAACTTGGTGGTTTTTCTGTCTATTTTTTTGACGGGCGGTTTTATTGGTAAATGCACCCGTAAAACCTTATAATTGAATGTAATAAATCTTTGTGATTTGCAACTGAAAGTGAGCGTGACCATTTATGGATAATCAATACACTCCGAGTGCCAAAAACGTCTTAGTTTTGGCCCAAGAACAAGCTAAATATTTTAAACACCAAGCCGTGGGGACTGAGCATCTTTTGTTGGCCTTGGCGATTGAAAAAGATGGGATTGCTAGTAAAGTTTTGCAACAATTTAATGTTTCTGCCGATGACGTGCGCGAAGAAATCGAACGCTTCACGGGTTATGGAACTCTAAGGCGGGCAAACCAAGACACGTACCTACCATATTCTCCTAAAGCCGCTGAAATTCTTGATTTAGCGGCTGCTGAAGCGCGCAATATGAATACCGGCAAGATTGGGACGGAACATCTCTTGATGGCGCTTTTGGCCGATGAGAGTATCCTGTCATCACGGATTTTGTTGTCACTTGATGCAAACCCACAAGAACTCCGACGGGTAGTTTTGCGCAAGTTAGGGATTACTGAGCGCCAACGTGTTGACAATCGTAATTCACGCAATGGTGCCAATGCTAAAAAGCAAGTTGAAGGTACGCCAACTTTGGACGGGTTAGCCCGTGATTTGACGGAGCAAGCACGTAATCAACAAATGGATCCAGTGATTGGTCGGGCGAGTGAAGTTAAGCGCGTGATTCAAATCTTGTCACGCCGGACTAAGAACAATCCAGTTCTTGTTGGTGAGCCTGGGGTTGGTAAGACGGCGATTGCTGAAGGTTTGGCCCAAAAGATTATCGCGGGGGACGTACCTGAAGATTTGGCTCAAAAGCGGTTGATGATGCTTGATATGGGCTCATTGGTGGCTGGAACCAAGTATCGTGGTGAATTCGAAGACCGCTTGAAGAAAATCATCGAAGAAATTCAAGCCGATGGCAATGTGATTTTGTTCATCGATGAATTGCATACTTTGATTGGCGCTGGGGGTGCTGAAGGGGCGATTGATGCGTCTAACATCTTGAAGCCGGCTTTGGCACGTGGTGAATTGCAAACTATCGGAGCCACGACATTAGATGAATATCAGAAGTACATCGAATCTGACTCAGCCTTGGAGCGCCGTTTTGCCCAAGTGCAAGTCAATGAACCAAACGAAGCCGATGCCATTGAAATTTTGAAGGGCTTGAAGCCGCGTTATGAGGCGCATCATCAAGTTTCGATTTCAGATGAAGCCGTTGTTGAAGCTGTTAAGTTGTCAGTGCGCTACATTACTGATCGGTTCTTGCCAGATAAGGCGATTGATTTGATGGACGAGGCTTCAGCTAAGGTCCGCATCGATCAAACTGGGCATCAAACCCCTAAGGCCAAGTTAGAAGAAAAGCTCACGGCCTTGCGTGCTGAAAAAGACGTGGCCATTGAAAACCTTGACTTTGAATTAGCGGCTCAAATCCGTAAGAAGGAAATGGCGCAAAAGAAGAAGCTCGACAAGTTTGTCGCCGCTCAATTAAGCGAAAAGCCAGATGGTACGGCTGCATACGACTTAGAAGTGACGGTTGATGATATTGCCGAAGTAATTGCTGATCAAACGGGGATTCCATTGACGCAACTTGAAAAGAACGAACAAGAACGCTTGCTTAATTTGGAAAAGGAATTGCACAAGCGGGTCATTGGCCAAGATGAAGCGATTTCTGCGATTGCTCGTTCAATTCGCCGAGCACGTTCAGGTTTGAAGGATCCAAGTCGACCAATCGGGACGTTTATGTTCCTTGGCCCAACTGGAACTGGTAAGACTGAATTGGCCAAGGCGTTGGCTGAATCAATGTTTGGTTCAGAAGATAACATGATTCGCGTGGATATGTCAGAGTACATGGAGTCATATTCAACGAGTCGTTTGATTGGTTCAGCGCCAGGTTATGTTGGTTATGATGAAGGTGGCCAACTAACAGAGAAGGTGCGTCGTCATCCGTACTCAGTTATCTTGTTGGATGAAGCTGAAAAGGCGCACCCTGACATCTATAATTTGATGCTCCAAGTCTTTGACGATGGGTTCTTGACGGATGCCAAGGGTCGCAAAGTTGACTTTAGAAACACGATTATTATCATGACCTCGAACTTGGGAGCCACGATTCTGCGCGATGAAAAGTCAGTTGGCTTTGGCGCAAAGAATAAGGCCGAGGATTATGATGCCATGAATTCTGTAGTGCGCAAGGCATTGAAGGATTCATTCCGCCCTGAATTTATCAACCGAATCGATGAAGTTGTGGTCTTCCGTAGTTTGACGAAGCCTGAATTGCACCAAATCGTGAAGTTGATGGCTAATTCAGTCTTGAAGCGGATTGCCGAACAAGGCTTTGAAGTTAAGATTACGGCCGCTGCGATTGATGCGGTGGCGGAAGCTGGCTTTGACCCTGAATACGGGGCACGACCAATTCGGCGGGCATTGCAAAACAAGGTTGAAGATCGCTTGAGTGAGGAATTGTTAGCAGGTAAGATTACCACCAATGACATTGTAACCATCGGTGCTAAGAAGGGTGAAATTACCGTGACAGTTAAGCCTAAGCAAGTGGCTGAAGTTAAAGAGTTAGTGGTTGAATAGAGTTAATTTGAAAAGGCGTAGATGCAATTAAGGCATCTGCGTCTTTTGCTGCTGTTGGCCAACCCGTTGCGCCCCTTGAATTTTCGCCGCAATTGGCCTATAATAGTAACTAGTTAAGTTGTGTATAAACAATGGTATCCGGGAAATATTGTCCCCGAATGCCTGTATAGCAAGGACATCGGGATGATTAGCAATGATTATGTCGTTGTCTTTTTTGCACTTAAAAACCGGTAAAATGGGCAATTTGTAACAGGATTGTAACATTCTCGGATACGCAATTGGCAAAAATTTTATGAGGTGATGAGACGTGGAAGAACGATTCAAGATCGAAAAATACGGTAAGCATCGTCAACGCCGTAGTTATGCGCGAATCAAAGAAGTCCTAGACATGCCAGACTTGGTAGAGATCCAAACGGATTCATACAACTGGTTCTTGGATGAGGGATTGCGTGAAGTGTTTACCGATATCCTTCCGATTAGCGGTCCCCAAGACAAGTTCTCACTAGAATTTGTTGATTTTAGTTTGGGTGGTCCAAAGGGTGAGATTAAGTACTCAATTGAAGAAGCTCGGGCACATGATGCCAACTATTCAGCTCCTTTGCATGTGACTTTGCGTTTAGTTAACAATGAAACTGGTGAAATCAAACAAGAAAGTGTCTTCTTTGGCGATTTCCCATTGATGACTGGAGTTACCGTACCTGGCATCCACAAGCCTGTGGATAGCGCGGCAAAGGGAACTTTCATCATCAACGGGGCCGAACGAGTAATCGTTTCACAATTGGTCCGTTCACCAGGTGTCTACTTCAACAAGGAAGTCGACAAGAATGGTCGTGACAAGTTTGGCACGACTTATATTCCTAACCGTGGCGCATGGTTGGAATTTGAAACTGATGCGAAGGGTCTTAATTACGTACGTATTGACCGGACGCGTAAGTTGCCAGTGACTGAATTGGTGCGTGCCTTAGGGTTTGGATCTGATTCAGAAGTTTTGTCAATTTTGGGTGATCAATACGATTCAATCGCATTGACGCTTGAAAAGGACGTGCACAAGGATACAAATGATTCACGTGTCGAAGAAGCTTTGAAGGACATCTACGAAAAGTTGCGTCCCGGCGAACCTAAGACGGCTGAATCATCACGTGCTTTGTTGACAGCGCGGTTCTTTGATCCAAAGCGTTATGATTTAGCACCGGTTGGACGTTACAAGATGAACAAGAAGTTGTCATTGAAGACGCGTTTGATGGGTTGGACTTTGGCTGAAACTTTGGCTGATCCTGATACTGGTGAAGTTATCGCTACTAAGGGAACTTTGATCGACAAAAAGGTCATGGCTGACTTGGTACCATTCTTGGATCGTGAAGATTTCAAGACGGTGACTTACACACCATCTGATGACGCTGTTGTGACTGAACCAATGGTTTTGCAAACTATCTTGGTTGAATCACCAGAAGATCCAGAAAAGGCTTTGCCAATCATTGGTAACGGCCACATTGATGCTTCAATTCGCACAGTTACGCCAGCCGATATTATTGCTGGTATGAACTATTTCTTGAACTTGCCATTGGGTATCGGCGCACCAGATGATATTGATCACTTGGGAAACCGTCGAATCCGGCGAGTTGGAGAATTGTTGCAAAACACCTTCCGAATCGGTTTGACTCGGATGGAACGTGTGGTTCGCGAACGAATGACGACCCAAGACCCTGAAACAATCACACCACAACGGTTGATCAACATCCGTCCTGTGGTTGCGGCTGTTAAGGAATTCTTTGGTTCATCACAACTGTCACAATTCATGGACCAAACTAATCCGTTGGGCGAATTGACGAACAAGCGTCGTCTGTCAGCCCTTGGCCCTGGTGGTTTGACACGTGATCGTGCCGGGTTCGAAGTTCGAGACGTGCACTATACCCACTATGGTCGGATGGACCCAATCGAAACGCCTGAAGGACCTAACATTGGGTTGATTAATTCATTGGCCACTTATGGTAAGGTGAATCGCTATGGCTTCATCGAAACGCCATATCGTCGTGTGTCATGGGATGATCACAAGGTTACTGACCGAATTGATTATTTGACAGCCGATGAAGAGGACCAATTCGTTGTTGCGCAAGGAAACTCAGTCTTAAACGACGATGGTTCATTTGCGACTGACACAGTTTTGGCCCGAGTAGGAGATGACAACAAGGAAGTCCCTGTTGAACAAGTCGACTACATGGACGTTTCACCTAAGCAAATGGTTGCCGTGGCCACTGCTGCGATTCCTTTCTTGGAAAACGATGATTCAAATCGTGCCTTGATGGGAGCCAACATGCAACGTCAAGCAGTTCCGTTGATCGATCCACATGCTCCATTGATTGGAACTGGAATCGAATATACGGCTGCCCACGATGCTGGGGTGGCGATTATCGCTGCCTTCCCTGGTACAGTTGAATACGTTGACGGTCGCGAAATCCGCGTGCGTCGCGAAGATGGTTCTTTGGATACTTACAAGTTGATGAAGTTCCGTCGTTCAAATGCCGGTAAGAACTATAACCAACGCCCAATCGTAACTGTTGGGGACCAAGTTGATGCTGACGAAGTTTTGGCTGATGGTCCTTCAATGGAACAAGGTGAATTGGCTTTGGGACAAAACCCATTGATTGCCTTTATGACTTGGCAAGGATATAACTTCGAAGATGCCATCATCATCAATGAACGTTTGATTCGTGATGATGTCTATACTTCAATCCACATGGAAGAATATGAATCAGAGGCGCGTGATACAAAGCTCGGCCCTGAAGAGTTCACCCGTGAAATTCCTAATGCTGGTGAAAAGCAGTTGAAGGATTTGGATGAAGAAGGAATTATCCGTGTCGGAGCCGAAGTTAACGACGGTGACATCTTGGTTGGTAAGGTTACGCCAAAGGGTGTGACTGAATTATCAGCCGAAGAACGTTTGCTCCACGCGATCTTTGGTGAAAAGGCGCGCGAAGTCCGTGATACATCATTGCGTGTGCCGCACGGTGGGGGCGGAATCGTCCAAGACGTCCGGGTCTTCACGCGTGAAAACAATGACGAATTGTCACCAGGTGTTAACAAGATGGTCCGTGTCTACATTGCCCAACGTCGTAAGATTCAAGTTGGTGACAAGATGGCCGGTCGTCACGGAAACAAGGGTACGGTTTCAGTAATCGTACCTTCTGAAGACATGCCGTACATGCCAGATGGAACACCAATTGATATCATGTTGTCACCAATGGGTGTGCCTTCACGTATGAATATCGGTCAAGTGCTTGAATTGCACTTGGGGATGGCCGCACGTGAATTAGGCATCCACATTGCTTCGCCAGTCTTTGACGGAGCGCGTGATACGGATATCTGGGAAGCTATCAATGAAGCTGGTTTGCCATCTGATGGTAAGACGGTTTTGTATGATGGTCGGACTGGTGAAGCCTTTGACAAGCGCGTTGCAGTTGGAATCATGCATTACATGAAGTTGGCCCACATGGTCGACGACAAGATGCACGCCCGTTCAACCGGACCTTACTCATTGGTTACACAACAACCATTGGGTGGTAAAGCTCAATTCGGTGGACAACGTTTCGGTGAAATGGAAGTTTGGGCCCTTGAAGCTTATGGGGCTGCGCATACTTTGCAAGAAATCTTGACTTACAAGTCGGATGACGTGCAAGGCCGTAACAACACGTATGAAGCCATCATCCGTGGTGAACAAATTCCTAATCCTGGTGTGCCAGAATCATTCCGTGTGTTGGTTAAAGAATTGCAAGCACTTGGTTTGGACATGACTGTTTTGGATGCTGACCATAAAGAAATCGAATTGCGCGACATGGATGAAGACGATTCAATCGTTAACATCGAAGCCGCCAATGCCCAAGCCCAACGTTTGGCACAAGAATTTAATGCTTCTAGTGACGAACCCAAGGCCGTGGCAACCGATGCAGGTTTGCTTGATTAATTAATTTAAAAAGCCCGATCTAACTTAGGTTAGGTCAGTGCTTAGTGATGATTATTCATTTAGTCATTAGTAAGCACTGGCCTAGCCAAGTGAGATGGGATGTCGTATATAGGAACCTATTTCGAAAGGGGTCGAACCATTGATTGATGTCAATAAGTTTGAAAGTATGCAAATCGGTCTAGCTTCACCAGACAAGATTCGCAGCTGGTCATACGGGGAAGTTAAAAAGCCCGAGACTATCAACTACCGTACTCTAAAGCCTGAAAAAGATGGATTGTTTGACGAACGTATCTTCGGACCTACCAAGGATTACGAATGTGCGTGTGGAAAGTACAAGCGAATTCGTTATAAGGGTATCGTCTGTGACCGTTGTGGTGTTGAAGTAACATCATCAAAGGTCCGTCGCGAACGCATGGGTCATATTGAATTGGCCGCACCAGTATCACACATCTGGTACTTCAAGGGAATCCCATCACGGATGGGTTTGGTCTTGGATATGTCACCACGATCATTGGAAGAAATCATTTACTTCCAAGATTACGTGGTTACTGAACCTGGTGATACACCATTACAAGTTAAAGAATTGTTGTCTGATGAGCGTTATCGCGAATTGAAGGCACAATATGGTAATGCCTTTGCCGCTGCTAAGGGAGCTGAAGCCGTCAAGACATTGTTGGCTAATGTGAACTTAGAAGGTGAAGTTGAAGAATTGAAGGCAAACTTGCGTGAAGCCACTGGGCAAAAGCGTGTGCGTGCCGTACGTCGTTTAGATATCATCGAAGCCTTCGTTAAGTCTGGTAACAAGCCAGAGTGGATGGTAATGGATGTTATCCCAGTGATCCCACCTGATTTGCGTCCAATGGTGCAATTAGAAGGTGGTCGCTTTGCAACTTCTGATTTGAACGATTTGTACCGTCGAGTAATTAACCGTAACAACCGTTTGAAGCGTTTGTTAGAGATTAATGCGCCTGGTATCATCGTGCAAAACGAAAAGCGGATGTTGCAAGAAGCCGTTGATTCATTGATTGACAATGGTCGTCGTGGTCGTCCGGTAACGGGACCAGGAAACCGTCCATTAAAGTCTTTGTCACACATGCTGAAGGGTAAACAAGGCCGTTTCCGTCAAAACTTGCTTGGAAAGCGTGTCGACTACTCAGGTCGTTCAGTTATTGACGTTGGACCTAAGTTGAAGATGAACCAAATGGGCTTGCCTCGTCCAATGGCTTTGGAATTGTTCAAGCCATTTATCATCCGTAAGTTGACTGAAGAACGTGGTGATTTGGGTCCTATCGCAGCTAACATTCGTGCAGCTAAGCGTAAGATCGACAACCACGATGATGATGTTATGGACGTCTTGGAAAACGTTATCCAAGAGCATCCAGTTTTGCTTAACCGTGCCCCAACGCTGCACCGTCTTGGAATCCAAGCCTTCGAACCAGTTTTGGTTTCAGGTAAGGCCATGCGTTTGCACCCGTTGGTAACTGAAGCGTACAACGCCGACTTTGACGGAGACCAAATGGCCGTCCACGTGCCTTTGTCTGACGAAGCACAAGCCGAAGCGCGTTTGTTGATGTTGGCCGCTGGTCACATCTTGGCGCCAAAGGATGGAACACCAATCGTTGCCCCTTCACAAGACATGGTTATCGGTAACTACTACCTAACCACTGAAGAAGCTGGGCGCGAAGGTGAAGGCATGATCTTCAAGGATATTAACGAAGCGCACACGGCCTTCCAAAACAAGTATGTTCATTTGCATACGCGAATTGGGGTTCAAACGTCTTCATTCCCTGATACTAAGCCATTCACACCTGAACAACGCAACCGCATCATGGTGACGACGGTTGGTAAGTTATTCTTCAATGAAATCTTGCCAATTGGCTTCCCATACTTGAACGAACCAACGGCAAGCAACTTGCAAGCTATTGATGACAAGTTCTTTATGGAGCCTGGGGAAGATATCAATGCATTCTTGGCTGACAAGAGTGTCATCGATCCATTCAAGAAGAAGTTCTTGTCAAACATCATCGCCGAAGTCTACAAGCAATATAAGGTTACTGAAACTTCATTGCTTTTGGACCGGATGAAGGACTTGGGTTATGACGAATCAACTAAGTCAGGGTTGACAGTTGGAGTTGCCGACGTAACCGACTTGGGAACAGAAAAGACAGCGATTGTCGAAGAAGCTCACAAGCAAGTTGCCAATGTTTCAAAGCAATTCCGCCGTGGATTGATCACTGACGACGAGCGTTATGCCCGAGTTATTGATATTTGGAACAAGGCTAAAGATGACGTTACTGAAAAGCTGATCGAATCATTCGAACCTGACAACAACATCTTCATGATGTCGGATTCAGGTGCTCGTGGTAACATTTCTAACTTTACGCAACTTGCCGGAATGCGTGGCTTGATGGCCGCTCCTAATGGTAAGATCATGGAATTGCCAATCATCGCGAACTTCCGTGAAGGTTTGTCTGTGTTGGAAATGTTCTTCTCAACCCACGGAGCTCGTAAGGGAATGACCGACACGGCTTTGAAGACGGCCGACTCAGGTTACTTGACTCGTCGTTTGGTTGACGTGGCCCAAGACGTTATCATTCGTGAGCTCGACTGTGGAACCGATCGTGGTTTGGACGTTGAAGCAATCATGAACGGAAACGAAGTCATTGAATCATTGTATGACCGTATCTTGGGACGTTATGCCCAAAAGACGGTTACTGATCCTAAGACTGGTGAAGTAATTGTTGCCCACAACGAAATGATTGACGAAGACAAGGCACTTGCAATTGTGGCTGCCGGAGTAACTAAGGTTAACATCCGTTCTGCCTTCACTTGTAATACTGAGCACGGAGTCTGTGTTCGTGACTACGGTCGCAACTTGGCTACGGGTGAAATTGTCGAAGTTGGTGAAGCTGTTGGTACCGTTGCCGCTCAATCAATCGGTGAACCTGGTACGCAATTGACAATGCGTAACTTCCACACGGGTGGAGTTGCCGGTGGTAACGATATCACGATGGGACTTCCTCGTGTCCAGGAAATCTTTGAAGCACGTAACCCTAAGGGGCGTGCTGAAATCACTGAAGTTTCTGGTGAAGTGGTCTCAATTGAAGAGAATCCAGCCGATCGTACTAAGGAAGTTACAATCAAGGGTGCTACTGACCAACGTACTTACACGTTGCCAATGGCTGCTCGTATGCTTGTAGCGGAAGGTGATATTATTCACCGTGGATCTGCCATTAATGACGGGTCAATTGATCCTAAGGAATTGATTCAAGTCCGTGATACGCTTGCTACTGAAAACTACATTGTGCGTTCTGTACAACAAGTTTATCGTTTGCAAGGTATCGAAATTTCTGACAAGCACATCGAAGTTATGGCGCGTCAAATGTTGCGTAAGGTCCGTGTCATGGATCCAGGTGAGACAGATTTGTTGCCTGGAAACTTGATGGACATCGCACAATTCCGTGACGCTAACAAGGATACGTTACTAAACGGTGGCATTCCAGCTACTGCGCGGCCAGTTTTGCTTGGTATTACTAAGGCATCATTGGAAACTAACTCATTCTTGTCAGCCGCATCATTCCAAGAAACAACACGTGTCTTGACTGATGCTGCCATCCGTGGAAAGAACGATCCACTGGTTGGGTTGAAGGAAAATGTTATCATCGGTAAGTTAATTCCTGCCGGTACAGGTATGCCGGAATATCGTCAAGTTAAGCCTGAAGTCGTTGCTGACCCTGTTGTGGTTACAACTGAAGCAGGCGGAACTAAGATTCCATCAACCTCAGATATCGAAAATATGATGAACCTGTAAGTTAGGGTAATCATTAATGAAGTCCGTAGATCAATGATCTGCGGGCTTTTTTATTGCCAGGGTAAAAAAGAGTAGGAAAGAGTAGGATTAGAACGCAAAGAGTAGGAGAGAGTAGTATTTTGATTAAAAGAGTAGGAAAGAGTAGTATTAAGTAAAATAAAAATCGAAATATAAAGAGAATTAGTATGAAAAAAATTGATAAGGGTACTGCCTTTGCGCGGGCTCATGTAAGCATGTTTCGCTGTTTGGTTGATGATTTGCCGTATACGCAGATTGATGGGCATAGTCTTATCTGTGTAAATGGGCATCGGTTGGACATGAATAAAAAGGGCAGTCTGGTCTTTTTAACGCATACCGTCAATACTGAATACGATGATAATATGCTGGCCGCGCGCCGGCGAGTTTTGAGTGCGGGCTTGTTTGATGGAATTGTCGATGCGGTTGAGCGGGCATTACCAGATGAGGCACAACGCATATTGGATGTGGGGACTGGTGAGGGTACGCCGTTTGTGAAGTTGCTGGATCAACGGGGTGGTCGAGATGTCGGGATTGGCTTTGACATTAGTCGTGAAGGGGTCAATTTAGCGACTCAATTAGACTCTGATGCTTTTTTTGCGGTGGCTGATTTGGCTAACTTGCCATTTACCGCCGGGAGCTTTGATAGTGTCATTGAGTTCTTTTCGCCATCCGCGTATGGTGAATTTGAACGCGTGATTAAAGATCAAGGCACCATCGTTAAGGTTGTACCGAGTTCTGGATACCTGCATGAATTGCGCGAGATTTTATATCCGGTTGACTCACCTAATCACACGTATAATAATGATAAAGTGGTAGAGTTGTTCAAACAGCATTATCCTGAGGCAACGGTCGAAGAAGTCAGGTATGAATGGGCAATCCCAGCCGAGTTATACAAAGATTTATTGCACATGACCCCTTTGCACTGGGGCGCCCGGCCGGAAGCCCAAGCAGCGGCTGAAGCGACACCGCTACCAAGCGTGACCGTGCATGTCATGGTTTTAAAAGCGCAAGTTACCAAGGAGTAAGTAAATGGTTGAATTTAAAAAGCAATTAGATACGGTGACCAATAAATTAAAGCCGAATCAAGTTAAGGCGCAGATGGATCAAGTCGTTGATGGTGCCAAAAATATGACGCCGCGGCAAAAAGCAGCGGCCGTGATTCATACGGCCGCCGTCACCTCAGCCGGGATTGGGGCTGCTCCAGTACCGTTTGCTGACGAAGCAGTTATCGTACCAGCACAAGTGGCGATGATTTCTTCGTTATACAAGATTTACGGGCGTGAATTAAAAGATGGTTTTGCTCGTGGAGTCTCACTTTCGACCTTAGCCACGACTTTTGCTAAACTAACGCTGGGGAATTTGATGAAAATCGTCCCTGGGATTGGTTCATTGGCTGGCGGGGCGATTAATGCGAGCTTTGCGGCCACGATTACTGAAACCATGGGCTGGAAAATTGTCGATAGCTTAGAAAAAGGCGAAGATGTAAAACCCAAGGACATTCAAAAATCAGTCAATGCAGCTTTGAAACTACTTAATTTGAAGCAAAAATAGAGTTATTTATAAAGGTGTGCAAGCAAGGGATCTCCCTTAATTGCCCGCCTTTTTTTGCTGCAGTTGTGGGGCTCAATTCACGTATTTAAAATGATATATAATAAGTACAATTAATAAGTAATTGTAATGATATTAACGCATTTAACCGGCTTGATTAGTAGTATAATAAGCTATGCAAGCGCTTGCATAAGTTATTAAAACATTTCTTGACATCAAGAAATCTTGGAGGTTTTTTGCTTATGCGTACGAATATTAGGATTAGGAACACGTTCATCATGGCTCTGGTCGGACTAGGGTTAGGTGGATTGTTGGGCAATGTGGGACATGCTAATGCGGATGAATATACGACGAATTCTGCTAGTACTGGGACGATGTTGCACGCGTGGAACTGGTCCTTCAACACTTTGAAAGAACATATGCACGACATTCATGAGGCGGGCTACACATCAGTCCAAACGTCACCGATTAATCAAGTTAAGGTGGGAAACGTTGGCTCGAAAACACTCGATAACTGGTATTGGTTATATCAACCGACAGACTATACGATTGGCAGCTACTACCTTGGCAGTGAAGACCAATTCATTGCGATGTGTGCGGAGGCCAAAAAACAACACGTGGCAGTAATTGTCGATGCCGTGCTAAATCACACCACTAGTGATTACACGGCGATCTCGCCCACAATCAGGGAAATTCCTGACTGGACGCATGGTAATCAGGAAATTTCAAATTGGAATGATCGGTATGATGTGACCCAAAACGCCTTGATGGGGTTGTGGGATTGGAACACGCAAAATCCGGCAGTCCAAAGTTATTTAAAGCACTTTTTAAACCGGGTGCTCGCTGACGGTGCATCGGGCTTTAGATATGATGCGGCCAAACATATTGAATTACCAAGCGATTATGGCTTTGGTAGTAATTTTTGGCCAAGAATCACGGCCAATAAAGCAAAATTTCAGTATGGAGAAATTTTGCAAGATAATATCACAGATGAAGCAGCCTATGCACAATATATGAGTGAGACGGCGTCAAAGTATGGTAATACCTTAGAAGAGGCTTTACGATATCGGTATGTCGGGGTTGATAAACTATTGAATTACCAAGCTGCGATATCGCCTGATAAATTAGTGACATGGGTTGAATCACATGATACATACGCAAATGATGAACAAACTTCAACTTGGATGAATGATTCAGATATCAAGTTGGGGTGGGCGCTGATTGCTGCGCGAAATCAAACGGTGCCGTTATTCTTTGATCGACCAGTTGGCGGTGGGAACGACATTCGGTTCCCTGGCTACAGCAATATGGGTGATGTGGGTAGCTCGCTTTATAAAGATAAGGTCATTGTGGCCATCAATAAATTCCATAATTTAATGCAAGGTAAGTCAGAGTACCTGAGCAACCCAAATGGCGATACACGAATCATGCGTATCCAACGTGGTAATGCAGGCGAGGTTTATGCCAATGTGTCGGATAATGGGATTGATATCAATGTGCAGACTCAATTAGCCGATGGGACTTATCGTAATCAAGCTGATGGTGATTATTTCACGGTTGATGCAGGTATTTTGACTGGGCATGTTAAGGGGCGTGAAGTCGTTGTTTTGGAGGCTGTATCACCAAGACACTAATTAATTTATCAGGGTGTGAGCTAAATAAAGTTTAAAAATTACGTCGAATCTACTTTAATATCAACAACAAAGGATAAAAATGTGGAAAAGTTAATTTTTTTACGGTAACATAGAGTTACTAGGGTTTTAGCCCATAAACTATGTGGATTGGAGAATGCGCCATGTTTCCTGATCGTTTGCGTGAATTGCGTAAGGGTCGCAATATCACCTTGGAAACCTTGGCCGATGCGCTCAACAAGCAACTCGAGCCAGGTCAAAAACCGAATACTGCTGCCCAAATTGGTAATTGGGAACGTGGCGATCGTTCACCTTCATACCTCGAAGTGCGTAAGTTAGCTGAGTTTTTTGAAGTGACCATGGATTTCTTGGTTGGTCGCGTGAGTGTCGAAAAAACCGACTTGTCATTGCTGTTCTTGTCAGGTAAGGAAATCGACTTTAACGGTCGTGCTCTGAAAGATCAAGAACGGTTTGAGATTTTCCAAAATATCAATGCATATTTCCATGAAAAAGATAATCGTTTTGTAAAGGATGAGGACATCAAGATTAACCATCAAGAAGATTTGTTCTAAAGGAAGTTAAAAATGACAAACCACCAGATTAGATTTGGTGCTGAACGACAGCTCGCTGGGGATGAATATCTCAGTGAGCTGTTGCATTATCAGCAGTTATATCAAGCAGTACCAACAATCGAAACGTTATTAGCGGATGCAATTAAAGTCATCCAAAGCTTGCATGCGGGGTATTTACCGCCGTTGCTACCAGTATTGGAACTGCCAGAGACCGTGGTAGCTGAGGTGGCGGAGTATGTGCTGGCTAAGTATCCCAAGCAGCAAAGCGCCGGTAATCGGTTGTGGCAGAAGTTAACGGAGCCGCTTGAAGAAGTTGATTATCTTTTGCGTCATTTACGGGACAAGTTAATTAGTGATTACAGTATGTATGGGTACGTCAGTGATACGTGGGTGCGGGATTTGGCGAGCTACTTGGCTGGAGCACCCGTGCTGGAGCTTATGGCGGGGCATGGCTACATCTCGGCTGGGTTGCGTGAATTAGATTATGAGCAAAAGATAATTGCGACAGATAATCTCGCTTGGTTGGACCAACCCGATTTGCAGACGGCTCAACCAGTCACAGCAATTGAAAATTTGGATGCGCTGGCCGCGTTAGATAAATATGGTGCGCAGGTACAGTTTGTGTTGTTGAGTTGGGCACCGGATACGACGGAAGCTGATTGGGAAGTGTTGCACTACATTCGCGACAATCAAGCACGTTTTAATTTTGAACTGATTGTAATTGGCGAAAAAGACGGCGCGACGAATTCGGCGAAGTTTTGGCAAGATGCGCGATTAACAGAAATCGCTAGTTTGAATGTGCATCATCAAAGTTTTGATTTGATTGATGAACGGGTTTATCTGGTTCAGTAAGTTTAATAAGGTTGTAAACGCCTACGATAAAGTAGGTGTTTTTTTAATTAAAATTGGGTAAATGGTCTGGTATAATTAACCCAAGAGGTAAAAGTTTGGAATATTTTTAAAACATTGGGGGGGAGTATGTTAAAACATAAAAACAAAATTATTTTGTCAGATGCTGGCGAAACTTCGGCAGCAGATATGTTGGCAGAAACGCTAGCGATGCACAAAATCAAACAGACTGAGTTCGCTGTACGCATTGGGGTGTCGCAAAAACATTTATCACGGGTCTTAAATAAAAAAGCCTTTATGTCACCTGACTTAGCATTGCGGATTGAGTTAGTCACTGGTTTATCAGCAAGGCTTATGCTGCGATTAGATACTAATTATCAGTTGTTGCATACGAATAAACCGGAACACTCAGTCACAGATAATGAACTATTTTTAGAAAGTTACGATTGGTCGATTGGTTAGCTACAAAAAAGTTCACAGTCTGAGAAGAGCTCAACAGCGTGTGAACTTCTTTTTTCGTCAGTACCCCTCAAAAAGTGGTATGCTAATTAGAATAAAATTAGAAATAGAGGAATTACAAGATGGCGTATTCTTTGAATTGGGATTTGGATAGCATTTATCCAGGCGGAATTGAGTCACCAGAATTTGCGGCGAAGATGGCATTGCTAAAGGAGCAAACCACTGAGTACAAGCAAAAGGTTGCGGCGTATCAACCGGATGCTCCAGCGTATGCAAATTTGATTGAATTGGTTGAATTAGGGCAAACCATTGCCGCCGGGTCGCGGACCGCATTCTTGTTCGTGAATGCCTTGCATGCGGCGGATTTCACCAATGAAGCGCACCGGCCTTATTTTTCACGCTTAGAGACTTTGATGGTTGAATTCAAAGCGCCTTCAGATGCCTTTGATAAGTTGTTGGCAGCCTTTGATGATGCGGAGTTTGCCACCATTCTTGATTTGCCAGCGCTCCAAGAAGTTGCTTTTGCCTTACAAGAATCTCGTGAAGATGCTAAGCGCTTATTGGCTGATGATGCTGAGGCGTTGTTGAACAAGCTGAATTTGGACGGCATCAATGCGTGGTCATCACACTACGACACGATTGCTAGTACTTTGAGCATGCCATTCACGGATGAACATGGTGTAACTACAACCATCTCAGCCGGGCAAGCTTTGAATCAATTGGATGGGTATCCTGATGCAAAGGTTCGCGCCGAGTTGATGAAGGGTTATGAAAAGATGTGGGGCGATGCTGATCAATTAACAGCTGACACGCTCAATCACTTGGCCGGGGCGCGCTTGACTGAACAAGCGGCCCACGGCTACAAAGATTATTTAGAAAAGCCCCTCGCCTTAAATCGGATGTCACGTGAGACGTTGGAAGCGATGTGGGGCGTGGTTGATGCAAATAAGGGGATGTTTAAAGCTTACTTTGCGCGTAAAGCCCAATTGCTAGGGACTGATGGGATTGGTTGGCAAGATCAAGTGGCGCCAATCACTGAAATCGGGGATTATAAGCCTAAAGCATTGACGTATGATGATGCGGCTAACTTTATCGTTGAGAACTTTGCTAAGTATTCACCAAAGATGTCAGCCTTTGCGCAACAAGCCTTTGAAAAGCGCTGGATTGAAGCTGAAGATCGCCCGGGTAAAGCACCCGGTGGTTGGATGGAAAGTGTACCAGATACCAAAGAATCACGAATTTTCTTGACGTTTACTGGTTCGGTCAATGATGCGGCGACGATTGCTCACGAACTTGGCCATGCCTTCCATACCTCGGTATTGATAGACTTGCCTGAGTTGCGTGATCGTTATGCCATGAACGTGGCTGAAACGGCGTCAACGTTTGCTGAAATGCTGATTAACGATGCGAATGTGCAAAAAGCGGAGAGCGATGCTGAAAAGGTTGTTTTGTTAGATGCTAAGATGACGAATCCAATTGCGATGTTCTTGAATATCCATGCGCGCTTCGAATTTGAAAATGCCTTCTATAAAGAACGCCAGCAGGGTTATGTGCCGGCCTCACGTCTTAATGAATTAATGGCGGCGGCTCAAGCAGATGCCTTTGATGGTAATTTGACGGTGGATCATCCACACTTCTGGTCATCAAAGTTGCACTTCTACATTGATGACGTGCCATTCTACAACTTCCCATACACGTTTGGTTATTTGTTCTCAACGAGCATCTATGCGTGGGCTAAGGATCAGGCTAATTTTGAAGAAGCCTACATTGCCTTGTTGCGAGATACCGCAAATATGAGTTCTGAAGACTTGGCTAAGAAGCACTTGGGTGTTGATTTGACGCAACCAGACTTCTGGCAAAAGGCTGCTGATTTGGTTAAAGCCGATATTGATGAATTCTTAACATTATCCGCACAATTTGTTGAATAAAAATACAATAAAGCACTGAATTTGTGAACACTTGTGTATAAATTCAGCGCTTTTTTTTGTTGCGCAACCGAAATAATTTGCGAGAAATTCACACAAAATCCACAAAACGGGATTTTGTAATAAAAACGAAATCTTTTGTTACGCGTTTGTTTCTAATTAAATTATAATAAAACTCTAATAAAACGTAAAAAGTTCACAGGTTATTAGCATAATAATCATTATCTTGTAAAAAGGAATAAGGGGAAATGATTATGAAAAATAACAAATGGAGTAAATGCTCAGCGATAATTTTGACTGCTATCTTAGCGGGAAACTTAGCTGTTCCAGTTGTTGCGGTTTCAGCTGCAACAACGGCGGATCAAGCGAGTGGCAAAACAAAGCAGGCAACAAAGTCAACCAAGACCAATAAAATTCAGGCAACCTTGGATGATTTGACAAATGCTTTTAAAAAAGATGCTCAAAAAATCTCGACAACATTGACTGGGGCTGATCAATCAAAGCCTAAGGAATACATCGTACAACTAGATGAAAAAACGGCGGCTGAAATTGCACCTGATGCAGATGGCACAAAGCAAACTTACGCCAAAATCAATGCGGCGGAAGATCAAGTTGAAGCAGACCAAGCTGCCGAAAAGAAGGCTATTGAAAAAATTACAGATGCAAAAGTTGAGAAGAACTTTACGTATCTAATTAATGGATTCAAAATCAAAGCTACAGCTGCTGAAGCCTCAGAAATTAAAAATAAGGTTGAAAATGTCGCTAAGGTGTCTGAAGTTCAACAATATGAAACGACCGATATCGACGCGAACAACTTGGCTCAAGTTAGCCAAGTTTGGCAATCTACCAAGCATGCGACTAAGGGTGAAGGGATGTTGGTTGCCGTTGTTGATACTGGGATGGATCCTAATCACCAAGATATGGTATTGGGCGCTACTGGTAAAAAGCAAGCTAAGTTAACACCTGAAGCTGTGCAAGCTGCAGTTGATGCAGACGTCTTGAATGGTAAAGGTAAATACTTTTCAGATAAAGTTCCGTATGGCTACAATTATGCTGATCATGAAGAAGAAATTCTTGATAATGGGCTTGGTGGTTATCATGGGCATCACGTTTCAGGGATTGTCGGGGCTAATGGGACTGCTGCCAATGGTGGACAGCCGATTGATGGTATTACTCATGTGGATGGGGTGGCACCTGAAGCCCAAATCATGATGATGAAGGTCGGAAGTAACCTTGATGGTCACTTGTCAACCGATGCCATCATTGAAGGAATGGAAGACGCGGTTAAACTCGGCGCTGACGTCATCAACATGTCACTAGGAGCTGACCGTAGTGTGTACGCCGCTGATGATGCGGAAATTAATGCTGTTGAACAAGCGGCGAATAGTGGTGTGTTATCAGTTATTTCAGCTGGTAATTCAGGAAACTATGCATCACTTGAAGATGGCGACACATCAGACAATTCAGGGTTTGATGATCAACGAACGGTGCATGAACCATCAGTTGCGCCTAGTGCGTTGTCAGTTGCTGCTTCGTATAACACCGGGGTTAAAGTGGCAGCATTGCCACTTTTGAATGCTGACCTGGATGAATCAATCCAAAAGATTCAAACATGGGGCAATGAAGCATTTGAAAAGTTGATTGCTGATAAGACTGCCGACCATACCAATGACTTTGTCGTGGTACCAAACACCGTTGCTGATGCTGATACCAGCTTGCCGGGGCTAGGTTCAGTTGCAGACTTTAAAGCAGTTGATGTCAAAGACAAGTGGGCAGTGGTTTCACGTGGGGAATTGAACTTCACAGACAAACAAGACAATGCTCTTGCAGCCGGGGCCAAAGGGTTGATTATCATCGATAACATCGATGCCGTATCACCCACCCAAATGCAATTCAATGAAGGATTACCAACATTTGGGATTCGTTTAGCTGATGGGCAACATCTCGTTAAGTACTTGAACAACAAGGCAAGCTTGACGTTCGGTACGAGCTTTACGACGATTTCTGTTGCGAATCCATCCGTTGCAAAACCAACGTCATTTACATCATGGGGTACTGGTAAGGACTTTCTGTTTAAGCCAGAAATCATGGCCACTGGAGGTAATGTTTGGTCAACGATGAACGATAACAAGTATGGTTCAATGTCAGGGACTTCAATGGCGGCACCGTTTGTTTCGGGGAGTCAAGCATTGGTATTGTCACAAATCAAGAAGCAAAAGCATGCTCCAACTGGCCACAAGTTAATCGAAACCGCTAAATTAGCTGTCGAAAATACTGCCGTGCCAGCCTTTGATACGGTAAATAATACTTATTACTCACCACGTCAACAAGGAACCGGAAACATTCAAGTTGATGATGCAATCTCAAACACGACGGTTTTGGCCAATAAGGCTGATAAGACTGGCGGTATCAGTTTGAAGCAAATCTCAACCAATAAATTCAATTTCACAGTGACTTTGAGTAACTATGGAAATAAGAACGCTAAATATCAATTAGATGATAAGTACTTGACGGTGTCAGAATCACAAACGACTGACAATGGTAACATTGCAGACGTTGCCTTGCCAAATGTGAAGCTACAACCATCAACAAAGCAAGTGGTAATCAAGCCTGGCAAGACTGTTGAAGTCACGTTTACGGCTAATTTGAAAAATGCGGCGAAGCAAAAGTGGGTTGAAGGCTATGTTGGGTTCATCAATGCCAAGACGCACAAGTCACTTTCAATTCCCTACTTTGGTTTCTATGGAGATTACAACCAACAAGCTGCCTTTGATAAGTTGGCTAGTCAAGAAGGTAGTATCATGAATGTGGGCCACGTCCAAGACTACCATGGAGTATTGATTGGTTCAGAAGGCTACTATGATGCAAAAAATGTACTCCGAATCAGCGGTAACAACCCAGATGATTTCTGGTTCGCACCAACTGGTGGCGAAGCTATTTCTGAAGCTAGAGGTACTAAGCAAGCCTTCGTGCCATGGATCCCTGTGACCCGTGACCTTGAGCAGGTAAGTGCCAAAGTCTATAATGCAAAGCACAAGTTGGTTAAGCACCTGACAGAAAATAATTATTTGGCCCACTCGCAAGTCAACAACTCGAATCGAGTTCCTGAATTAGGAATTAGTGTCCCTGCTGAAATGATGTGGACGGGTTATGATGATCAGAGTCAAGCCGTACCAGATGGTGATTATACGTATGAAATTACTGGTGCACCAGCATTTAAGGGGGCTAAGACACAAAAGGTTACGTTAAAGGCCCGTATCGATCGGGTTGCTCCAGAAATTAACAATGCCAAGCTTTACAAGGATGCCAATAATGGTAAATACCATGTGGCATTGGACTTGAAGGAGACTGCCTCAGGGATTACTCCAGATACAAATATCTTATTTGCTATTAATAGTAATGGCGGCACACCAATTAGTCGTCCAGTAAGTGGCTTTACAAATGGTGCCAAGTTTGTCGGTGAAAAGCACCTTGACTTTACTTTGACAGACGAAGAAGCTGCATCTATGACCATCTATGATGAAGCCAATATCGTGTATTTGGCTGTTCAAGATGATGCAGCAAACTTTACTGCGACTGCTTGGCGGACGAATGCTGATAGCACAGTAGAACATGTTGATCCACATGCGATTCGTTCGGCTAGTCACGCCTATGAATTGACGTCAAATGATGTGTTTGTTAAAAGTTTTGTTACGTCGCGTGGATTATATACTACCGTGTTTGATACCGGTGCAGTTGTTTGGAGTCGAGCCACCGATGATTTGGAGTCACATCCCGATTTGTTGCCTTCAGAAGAGTTGTTGATGCATACAGATCCACAAACGCATGAAGCACGCTTGATGATTTACGATCGTGAACAAAAGATTACGTACTTTAATACGGCTCAACCAGCTGTGGATGGGTACTACATGGTTCATGATCAAGCCGGTATTGAAAGCGATAAGGCAGTTCATCTGGGCAAGCAAATCAATTTGAACGGGGACAAGCCATTGGGTTATCGTTCATTACGTATGTACAATCCTAGATACGCAGATGTTCAGGATGAGGATAACACGTATACGGTTGAGTGGAATGGCAAGACCTCAAAACTATTTTTATCCGCTGCAAATCAACATATTACATCACGTAGTTGGCTTATCGTGCGATCAAGTGACTTTGAAAAAGCGGGCAATCCAGATCCGTTCTTGGCAACAATTGAGAGTACTGACCTTGTTGATGAAATTACGACAGGTATCGCTGGTAAAGAAACATGGATTAAATTAAATGGTAGTTGGGTAACGATCAAGCAATACGGAGTCGGTAATTACGAAATTTATTATATGACATGATCGATTTAACAGCATTTCCCTTAATTCCTTAATTGAAAATTAACAGTCCCTTTTCTTGGGGGCTGTTTTTTGCGTTAAATTGAAAAGTGTTTGACATCTAAAACTATCATTAATAGGTTTTATGTCGACTATGTTACGAAACATAGGTTAATTTTAATAAAACCACATTAAATGTCACTCATTTGTATCTCATTTATCTCTAATTATCCGTATAAACTTCTAATAATAGGCACAAAGCGAGACTAAACTAATCACAAACCTAAGGAGAATAGTTTATGAAGAAGAAAAATAAGTGGAGTAAATGTTCAGCAGTTATCTTAATGGCAATTTTGGCTGGAAATTTGGGCGCACCAGCAGTAGCGGTTGCTGCACAAGCTGAACGTAGCCTAACCGAAGCTGCACCAACGCCTAAAAATAATCCGTTGGACGCTTTGAAGAAAGCTTTTGAAGATGATGAAAAACAAAGTGCGAATAAGTTAAAAGATTCTGATCAAAATAAAGCACGTGAATATATCATTCAATTAGATGCAAAGCCAGCCGCGCAATTAGCACCAGCACCTGATGGAACCACGCAGACAAATCGGGAAATTGCGGCCGCAGATGAAAAGGTTGAAGAAGGCCAAAATGATGAACGAAAGGCCATTGAGACAATTGCTGATGCAAAAGTCGAAAAGAGCTTCACTTATTTAATTAACGGCTTGAAAATTTCGGCTACACCGCTTGAAATCGAGGAAATTAAAGCAAAAGTTGCCGGTGTTGGTACTGTGTCAGAGGTTCAAGATTACACACCTGAAGACGTTGATGCGAACGCTTTAGCTCAGATTGATCAAGTTTGGAAGTCAGATAAGCATGCCACCAAGGGTGAAGGCATGGTTGTCTCAGTGCTTGATACAGGAACGGATCCTGATCATCAAGATTTGATTTTAGGTGAATCAGGTAAAGCGCATAAGAAATTGGACGCTAATCGGATTAATCAAGTTGTTAAATCTGGTATTTTGAATGGTGCTGGTGAATATTTCACTGATAAGGTGCCATATGGCTTTAATTATGCTGATGACAATACCGAAATCAAAGACCAAGGTTTGGGTCATTATCACGGACATCACGTTACGGGAATTGTAGCCGCCAATGGTACCGCTGCCAATAACGGCAAGCCAATTGATGGTAAAACCCACGTTGACGGAGTCGCCCCTGAAGCTCAATTGTTGATGATGAAGGTAGGTGCAGATAAAACTGGTGCAATTTCATCAGATGCAATTATTGCTGCCATTGAAGATTCAGTTAAGTTGGGTGCTGATGTGATCAACATGTCGATTGGTGACGCCAGCAACACATACAATCCTGATAATGCTGAAATTAATGCTGTCGAACAAGCCTCTAAAAAGGGTGTCTTGACCGTTGCAGCCGCTGGTAATTCAGGAAATTATTCATCGTTGACTCAAGGTGGCATCACTGATAAAGCGGGCTTTGATGATCAACGCACGGTTGGTCGGCCTGCCGTTGCGCCAAGTGCATTGGCAGTCGCAGCTTCAAATAACGCTAAGTTAAAAGTTAATAAGGTAGCGCTCTTAAATAAAGATGTACCTGCTAGTTTAGCTGATTTATCAGTCTATCCGACAGATAGTTTTCAACGATTTGTTAATAATCCAAATGGTATCCATGACATTGACGTAGTGCCAGTGCCTAACCAAACTGATAGTCAAAATGCCGGGTTGCCTGGCCGTGGGTTGGAAGCTGATTATGCTGGTTTGAATGTCAAAAATAAATGGGTAGTCATCTTGCGTGGTGACATTACCTTTAATGAAAAAATTGACCGTGCATTTGCCAAGGGTGCAGAGGGTGTCATCATTATAGACAATGTCGATGCTCCAACGCCCAATACTATGACGGTTACAGCGCTTTCACCAGCCTTTTCAACCACTCTAAGCGATGGTAAAGCCTTGTTGAAGTATATCGGGACAGGCAAGACCATCACATTGGATAAGAAGTTAACATCAGGTACCGTCGCCGATCCAACAGCGGCTCAACCAACTAGTTTCACCTCTTGGGGAACTGGTAAGGACTTTAGCTTCAAGCCAGAAATTATGGCTACTGGTGGTAATGTCTGGTCAACTATGAATGACAATGGCTACGGCTCAATGTCTGGAACATCAATGGCCACACCATTCGTCGCTGGAAGTGAAGCGTTGGTATTATCGCAATTAAAGAAGCAACCCAACGCACCAATTGGTAATAAGTTAACTAATGCTGCAAAATTAGCAGTCGAAAATGCAGCTGTACCGGCATTTGACAAAGCTAATGGCACATATTATTCACCACGTCGTCAAGGAACTGGAAATATTCAAGTTGAAGACGCATTGAACAATACGACGGTTTTGGCTAATAAAGCCGATGGTAATGGTGGCGTGACTTTGAAGCAAATTTCAAGTAATCAAGCCAAATTCACGGTGACTTTGACTAATTACAGTGACAAGACTGCCAATTATCAATTAGATGATAAGTATTTGACAGTAGCTGAATCAAAGACACTGGCAAATGGTGACTTAGCCGATGTAGCAATTCCAAAAACGGCGCTTACGCCATCAAAGAAGGCTTTCAAAGTTGCAGCTGGAGCAACCGTTGAAGTTACTTTCACTGCCAACTTGAAGAACGCAACTAAGCAACGCTGGGTAGAAGGCTATGTTGGCTTTATTAATGCCGCCACACATAAAGCCATTTCAATTCCATACTTTGGTTTCTATGGCGATTTCAATCAACAACAAGTCGTTGATCCATTGGTTGGTCTGCCAGGTAGCAAGATGAACCTTGGACACATTCAAGATATCCAAGGTAACTTAATCGGTTCAACGATTGGCTTGGATTCAAATGACCACCAATATATCAAGAGCAACAAACTTGACGACATGTGGTTCTCACCATCTGGTGGCGAAAATCTTGCTGACATCTTGGGTACAAAGAAGTTTTACTTGCCATACCTGCCTTTGACGCGCGATGCAGAGGACGTCAGTGTGAAAATTTATAATTCTGCCCATCAAGTCGTCAAAAATCTCTATGTTTCAGAACCATTGGCGCACGCTGAGTTAGATATTGCATCACCAGAAAACGGGATTCAAACCTCGCTAGAATTGGGTTGGAATGGAACTGACAACACCGGTAAAAACGTACCGGATGGCGATTATACGTATGAAGTTTCAACAACGCCATCATTCACTGGGGCCAAGGCTCAAACGGCTACTTTGAAGGCACGAATTGATCGAGTTGCCCCACAGATTACAAACTTGAAGTTACAATTCAACAAAGCTGACCAACAATATCATATTAGTTTGGATGCTAAAGAAGAAACGTCTGGTTTGTCAGCTGATAAGCCACTCTTATTTGGAATTAATACTGCAGGTGGAAGGCCAATTAAGCGAACGGTTGGAGAACTGAATAATGGGCAAGCTTTGCGTGGACAACAACATTTTGATTTTGCCATAACAACGTCTGAATTAGCTGCCGCACGTCTCTATAAAGATTATAATTTTGTTTACTCTTTCACAGGCGATTATGCCGGTAATACAGTTGGTACAGTGATGAAGACTGATGCTAATGGAAATGTTACGCCTCAATCAGCTGCTGACGTACGTTCAATTGAACGACCATATAAGTTGACTAAGGATGACTATGTGGTAAAGATTTTCAAGGCCTATCACGGGAATGCTTGTTTTGGACATCCAATCCCTGACTCTTCTTATGTTGATGCAAAAGATCGTTTGACAACAAACCCTAACTTACGGCCGACTGAAGATCTGATTATCCATAAAGATGAAGCCACACGTAAAACTCAATTGATGATGTATGATCGCGTTAAAAAGGTTATTTATCAAAATTCAGCGGTAATGGGTGCGGATGGATATTATAGTGTTATCGGCCAGAACAAAAAAGAAGACGATTGGTCAATTCACCATTTGAAAGCGACCTCTTTGCTTGGATATAAGCCAATGGGATTGCACTCATTACACGGCTTCAATCCAGATAAGTGGGAGGACACAGTTGATCATGATAATACCTACAAGCTTGAATATGAAGGTAAGTCTTATAATGTTGCGTTGAAGGCTGAAAATCAAAGTTTGGAAGGTTGGATTCAATTAAATGATCTGAACTTTACACTTGCTGGTTCAGAAAATCCATTTGATGATTTCAAAATTATGCAACCAAATCCTAACGATGAAAACCAGCGTCATTGGGTTAAAATCAATGGTATTTGGGCAACCATTCAATTCTGTGGGATGGGCCATTATGAATTGTTTGCTATGTCATATCTAGATTCATCTTATTGGGATTAATAAATACGAGCCGTTCAGGGTAAGTATTGAAAAAGCACGGCTCGCATTTGGGCCGTGCTTTTTGTGTTATTGGCGTTGAATTAATAGGGCTTGTTCACCTGACAACAAATCGTCAAACAAACGCACATCGTAGTTTTCATCGCTTAAGGTTTGGGCATAGGTCAATACCGCTTGCATCGCAGCGTGGGCCTTTAAGCCGTCCAAGACAATCAAACCGTGTGTCCGTAGATACAACATTAATTGTTTAATCGTCTGGACAACACTGGCACCATCCATCTGAGCATCAGTCTGGAATAAGAAGACAGCGACTGGTTCACTGGGATCAAGATAGCTGGGAATCTCAGTAAAGGCTTTTTCGATTGGTTCCACGCGAGCAGTTAAGCCACTCAAGAAGAGCGAAGTTGCCATGGCATCGATTTCGGTCTTATCAGGCGAGAAAGCCATGACATGTCCGCCATCCCCGACGCGACTAGCTAAGAAGCGTGATGCATCACCATTTTTAATCGTGGCATCCACCACGGTATCGCCCACATGTAAAATTTCATCAATTGCGACTTGTGCTAAATTATGCGTTTTCTTCATGTTCAAATAACTCCCGAGTTCGATATTTAAAAATCAATTCTTTTGACATAATCAGACAAAATAGGCCTAAACTAAAGCCGGCCATGACATCAGTGAGATAATGCACACCTAGATAAACCCGGCTGAGGGGGATGGCGATGATTAATGTGGCCAAAAGCGTCATGAAAGCATAGCGCAGATACAAATTAGTGACATAATAATGCACCAACACAATTAATGAGCCGTAGAGCAAAATCGAATTAAGCGCGTGGCCGGATGGGAAAGAATAACCAGTCACGTGAATCAAATGTTCAATGCTTGGGCGTGGACGTGAGAAAATGTGTTTTAAGCCAGCCATTGAGCCCAACGCGAAGATACCGACGTTGACGAACATAAAGACGGCGATATCAAATTTCTTAACGGCGACAGCAATGATGACAGCCATTAACATGACGAGAAAAGTCCAGGCGGTATTACCAGCGCGCGTGATATTTTTGAAAAACCATGTCCGTTCTGGGGTGACTGGTTCGCGAATGACATGTAAGCCAAAGTTGTCAATCAAGTGGATGTAGGGAAGGTGAAAGAGCACCCCCAACATAAGCAACACAAAAACACCTAATCCGACTAAAGCAATGATTAGTTGAAAGAAATCAAATTTTCGCATTCCACCAGTTGACATGGGGGCTCCTTTTTACATGTGCATAATAGAATTATTTTACCATAGTTTGGGCTGTTGATTTAGGCGTTATCTACAGATGTAACCAAACATTCATTGTATCAGGGGCTGATTTCTGATAAAATTTTAACAATTAGAAGCGATGTTTGCCACGATGCAAACATACATTGATGAGGTAGAAAAATTATGGCATATCAACACAAAGACGTTGAGAAGAAATGGCAACACTACTGGGATGAACACCAGACGTTTAAAACAACTAATGAAACGACTAAGCCAAAGTATTATGTGTTGGATATGTTCCCCTTCCCATCTGGTCAAGGGCTTCACGTTGGACATCCAGAAGGCTATACAGCTACTGATATCGTTGCCCGCATGAAGCGGATGCAAGGCTTTAATGTGTTGCATCCCATGGGCTTTGATGCGTTTGGGTTGCCAACTGAAGATTATGCAATTAAAACAGGGTCTGATCCCAAGGAAGTTACTGCGGTTAACGTGAAGAACTTCCGTCGGCAAATGCGCGCTTTGGGCTTGTCATATGACTGGTCACGCGAAGTTAATACGACTGATCCTAAGTACTACAAGTGGACGCAATGGATTTTTGAGCAATTGTATAAGCAAGGGCTCGCGTATGAAGATGAATTGATGGTTAACTGGGCCCCTGATTATAACGGTGGGACTGTGGTGGCCAACGAAGAAATTATTGATGGTAAGACCGAACGTGGGGGTTACCCTGTTTTCCGCGTCCCAATGCGCCAATGGGTCTTGAAGATTACGGCGTATGCAGATCGTTTGTTAGAAGATTTAGATGATTTGGATTGGCCGGATGCGATTAAAGAGCAACAACGCAACTGGATTGGCCGCTCACTTGGTGCAGCGGTTACTTTCAAGGCCGTTGGTGCGGATGCTGAAATTGAGGTCTTCACGACGCGTGCGGACACATTATTTGGGGCTACTTACCTCGTGTTGGCACCAGAACATGAATTAGTTGAAAAATTGGTGACGCCCGAGCAACAAGCCGACGTTGCAGCCTTCAAAAAAGCGATCGCCTCAAAGTCTGACTTGGAACGTACTGATTTGAACAAAGACAAGTCAGGGGTCTTTACCGGGGCATATGCAATCAACCCAATCAATGGTGAAGAATTGCCAATTTGGATTGGTGATTACGTGTTGGCATCATATGGAACTGGAGCCATCATGGCCGTGCCAGCCCATGACCAACGCGATTATGACTTTGCTAAGAAGTACGCTTTGCCAATCCGCCAAGTGTTGGCTGGTGGGGATATTGAAGTTGAAGCGTTCACTGGTGAAGGTGAACATATCAATTCTGATTTCCTCAATGGGTTGGGGAAGCAAGACGGCATTGTTGCGGCCATCGATTTCTTGGAAAACAAGGGCGTTGGGCACAAGCAAGTTAACTATCGCTTACGGGATTGGATTTTCTCACGCCAACGTTATTGGGGTGAACCAATTCCTGTAATCAACTGGGATGATGGGACTAAGTCATTAGTACCAAAGGACGAATTACCTTTGTTGTTGCCACAAATTGATAATATCGTACCATCTGGAACTGGTGAATCACCATTGGTTAATGCCACTGACTGGATTAATGTGACGGATAAAGATGGGCGCCATGGTAAGCGTGAAACGAACACGATGCCACAATGGGCGGGTTCATCATGGTATTACTTGCGTTACATGGATCCCCACAATGACAAGATGATGGTTGACCCGGATGTTGAAGCCTACTGGTCAAATGTTGATTTGTATATCGGTGGCGCTGAACACGCGGTTTTGCATTTATTGTATGCGCGTTTCTGGCACAAAGTCTTGTATGATTTGGGCGTAGTAACCACCAAGGAACCATTCCAAAAGTTAGCTAACCAAGGAATGATTTTGGGGGAAAATCACGAAAAGATGTCTAAGTCAAAGGGCAACGTGGTTAACCCGGATGAAGTTGTCGAAGAATTTGGGGCTGATACATTGCGTGTCTACGAAATGTTTATGGGTCCATTGGATCAATCAATCGCGTGGTCTGCTGATGGTTTGTCAGGTTCGCGCCGTTGGTTGGACCGAGTTTGGCGCTTGATTGTTGATGATGACAACAAGTTGCGTGATCACATCACGACCATCAATGATCACAAGTTGGACAAAGCGTACAACGAGACGGTCAAGAAGGTCTCTGAAGATTTCGCTAACTTGCGCTTCAATACGGCCATTTCACAAATGATGATCTTTATCAACGAAGCGTACAAGGTTGAAGCTTTGCCAGCCGAATACATCGAAGGGTTCATCAAGTTATTGTACCCAGTTGCACCGCACATGGGTGAAGAGCTCTGGAGCTTCTTTAACAAGGATCAATCCGTGTCTGATACCCAATGGCCAACGTATGATGAAACGGTTTTGGTTGATGATACAGTGGAAATTCCCGTGCAAGTCAACGGCAAGCTCCGTGGTCGGGTGACAATTGCGATTGACGCTGATAAAGAGACCATGATTGCTTTGGCTTTGGCAGAAGAAAATGTGCAAAAGTTCATCGGTGATCAAGAACCAAAGAAACTAATTGCTGTTCCAGGAAAAATGGTTAACATTGTCCTGTAAAAACTGATTTGAAGGGGGTATTTAACAATGCAACAAAAAGATGATAGTTTATTTGTTGATTTCCCCAAATTTACAATTAATGTCTTAAACGGGAACAGTATCGCCGTGATGGTGGCAGTACTACCAGATGCGTTTATTGGGCAAATTTTACGGTTATTTGGCGTAAATATTGGGACGGCCAATATCAGTATGATGACGGCCGCCACCCAAAGCTTATTTCCCGTCTTTGCCGCTTTTGCTGTGGCCTATTTTGTCGGGTTGGGCATTCTTGAAGGCGCGTCATTGGCCACAGCGGCCTTTGCTTCGGCTGGCGTGGTGTCATTGACCTCGCAAGGCTTGGTGATTGCCGGGACCGGATCAATCTTAAACGTCATGTTTGTCACCTATTTTGGTGCGTTGTTTGCCATTTGGATTAAAGACCACCTGGGTCAATTCAAAACGGTCACCTTACCCTCGATTATGCTTTTGATGGTGGGGGGCTTTGGCCTAGCAACCTTGCCATTTATGCTGTTTATTCAAAACTTTATTGGCGCCGTGGTGGATATTTCAACAAGTTACACGCCAATTTTCATGGGCATCGTGTTGGGGATTGCATTTGCCATCATCATCACGTCACCTATTTCGTCAGTGGGCGTGGCTACAGCAATTGGACTGTCCGGGGTTGGCTCTGGGGCTTCGAGTTTAGGGATTGCTGGTGCCGCGTTGACGTTGGCTTTAATGGGCGCCAAAGTTAATCCATGGGGTGGCACATTAGCTATTTTCATCGGCTCACCCAAGTTGCAAATGACGAACCTTTTGATTCAGCCCCGTCTATACGCGCCAATTATTTTGTCGGCGGGCATCATGGGTGGTGTCGGAGCGTTCTTAGGGATTACTGGAACCGTGCATTCGGCTGGGTTTGGTACCGCTGGCTTAGTGGGGCCATTAACGGCCTTTGACGTGACGCCGGGCGTTGGTGGCGTTATGCGGATTATCATGGCCTATGTGCCGATTTTAACGGGAGTAGCCATGTTTTCTAAATGGTTATTCATGGACAAATTAAAGTGGATCTCAGATCAAGATTTGTCATTGCCTAATATTTAAGCGAATTAGCCAAAACGACCAAGTAATTGACTTGGTCGTTTTTTGATATGTTGTTGTAGCCAAAAAGTTAGGTAAGTTGTGTATAATAAATAATATGTGCAAAGCGTCTGGCGCCATAGTTTAACGGGATAAAACAAGGACCTCCTAAGTCTTAGATCACAGTTCGAGTCTGTGTAGCGTCATAATAAATTAACCAGAAAGGGGCATGACATGAAAAACGACGAATCAAGTGTATATCGTGGCGAATTATCAATGGATGATTTACAAGCGTTGTTGAATGGCACGGCCCTAAATGATCTCAATGTGACGCCAAGTGATGAACCACGTCCAGTGCGGCCCACCCATTCAGTTGTACCGACACCAAAACTGCCAGTAGAAAAGCCACAACCACAACCGACTGAAGTTCAACAAGAAATTGCAGCTGAACAAGTCAAAGATAGCGAACTGGATGCTAAATTAGACCAAATCGTGGAACAAGAAATCGACGAAGAAACTAATGGCATCACGGTCACTGAAGTAAATGATACATATGACTATGCTAATCATCGCGTTAAGCCAGAAGAAAAGAAAACTTTTGTTGTATCAGAAGAAGCCTTAACTAACCAAGCTGAACGCCAAGCAATTCAAGGAAAACTCGAAGAAGCCAACGCCCATTCACGGATGTTGCGTGGTTCGATGTGGATGACGCTTGGGTCGCTGGCATCACGGTTCTTAGGGGCGTTATACATCATTCCGTGGACGATGATGATTGGCTTGATGTACACGACCTCAGCCAATAGTCTGTATGCGCAAGGTTATCAAATTTATGCGGTATTCTTGTTGATTGCCACAGCTGGCTTACCCAATGTGTTGGCCCGTTTGGTTGCTGAATATAGTGCCAAACAACAATTTGGCCGCGTCAAACGTGTTTTCCAACAATCAATGTTGTTGGGTGGCGCGATGGGAATTGCCGCTGCCGGTGTTTTGTATATGTGCGCCGGGGTCTTATCACAAGGCGACCCCAATGTAGTGCCAGTCTTACAGTCACTAGCGGCCGCGGTGTTGATTATTCCGATTCTGTCGATGTTGCGGGGCTATGTTCAAGGCTTTGAATTCATGGACCTGTCAGCTATCTCGCAATTTATCGAGCAAGTCGTGCGGGTTGGCTATATGCTTTCAATGACCGCCTGGATCATGTTGGGCCACAATGGTGATTGGGTTGACGCAGTAGTTGAATCAACCTTTGCGGCCTTCTGGGGTGCCCTAGCAGGGATTATTGTGTTGCTCGTGGGAATCTGGCTGCGGCGTGGTTACTTTGAGAGTCAATACGTCTTAACTGGCAATGATTTTTCAAAGGGTGATAGCGTCTTATTGCGAATGGCTAAGCAGTCATTGCCAATTATTTTGGCCGGGTCAGCGATTTCATTGGTGCAAGTCTTTGACCAATACACGTTCTTTCACATTATGAAGGCGTTTACGAACGTCTCTGCCACTGCGGTCCAAGATATGTTTGCTCAATTTGCCTTTAATTCCAACAAGTTGGTGATGCTTACCGTGTCACTGGCGGTGGGGATGGCTGAAACCGCTTTGCCAATGCTAGCGAAGGCTAATGCAGTTGGTAATCGGCAAAACATCGGTGCCCAAATTTCGTATGCTTTCCGCTTGCTGGCCTTTGTCATGGTACCAGCGACCTTGGGGATGGCAGCCGTGGCCCGTCCACTTTACATCTTGTTTTATGGCAACACAGACGTCGTGAATGGTACGCTGATTTTGCAATTTGCAAGTTATGTCGGGATTGCATTTGGTTTGTACATGGTCGTTTTAGCGATTTATCAAGGCCTTGGTCAACTGAAATTCACCCTGTATATTTTAGCCATCGTTTTGGTGGTTAAAGCCGTGCTACAAGTGCCATTAACACTCTGGTTAAGTGGAATGGGACCCTTGGTTTCGACGATGCTAGGCTTTGTGGTTGCTTTGGGCTTTGCGGTCTATCGGTTGGTCAAGCGCTATCCAGCTAATTGGAGTCGCTTTATGTTCTCGTTTACGACCATTTTGATTTGGAGCATCGTCATGTATGCCGTGGTGGCACCCGTTGTCTATACGACTGGCTTGTTCGTCAATGATAACCGGGTCACCCAACTCGTCTTGTTATTCTTGGGCGTGATAATTGGTGGTCTGGTTTATGGCGTCGCGACCTTAAAGACGCATCTGGGTGGTGAAATTTTAGGTGATCGGATCACCCGAATCGCTAATAAATTACCGTTTTAATGAATTTAATAGATAAACTTCGGGCTGCCGGGGTTTATTTTGCTTTTACAGGAGATTTATGATGGATTTACAATTACGTAAGGCGACAACTAGTGATATACCCGTCATTACGGCGATTATCGCTGGAGCCAAAGAGAAAATGCATGCCAATGGGAACCCACAATGGACGGGTGCTTACCCAAGTGAGGCCGATTTTACTGTAGACATTAAGAATGAACACTTATGGGTTGGTGAATTAGAAGGCGTAGTGGTTGGTTTAGCGGCCTTGGTGCCAGGCCCGGATTTGAACTATGCCAAAATTGATGGCGCATGGTTGCCCCAATCGACTGGTGAATATATCGCGATTCACCGGATTGCCACTGACGTTAATGTGCAAACGCGCGGCATCGGCACCCAATTTGTCCAAGCCGCGATTGAAGTTGCTTTGCAAGCCGGCTATCGTGAAGTGCGGATTGATACGCATGCTAATAATTATGCAATGCAACGGGTGGTTGAAAAGACCGGCTTTACGTATAATGGCATCGTCAAAATGGTCATTGATAATACGGATCGGTTGGCCTTCACACATTTTGTAGAGCAATAAAAAAAGCGCTCGAGAGCACTTAATTTTGATATTTGGCTAAGACTTGTTGGATAATTTCTGGGGCCGCTTGGGTTGATAAAAAGCGGCCCATTACAGTGATAGCGTGCCGGTCTTGAAACCGGAGTGCTTTGGTGGCAACTAGCATGACGGTTAAATTGTTTTCAGTCAAAAAAAGTTGCCCCGGTTGCCCAGGCTTGCCTTTGGTGTGCTTGCCAATGCGCCAACTATGAAAGTCGGCGGGAGTCAAGGGTTGATTTTGCGGGATGAACTGGCCACTGTTAGTTTGGGTCATCACCACGCCAATTAATTCTGCGGTTGGATATTTATCTGCCATAGTGGTTTAATTATACCATGTAAATAAATGAGGTTGAGGGAATAAACATGCTAAAAACAATTACCCCCTTTGATAGTTTTGAGTGGACACAGGTGCATGACATGACACCTGCTGATCGCAAGCGCTTGAATGAAGAATTTCATGTTCCAAATGAAATGATTGATTATGCAATTGACCCGTATGAGAGCGCCCGGATGGAATATGATGCCGACAATCAATTATCGTTGATGATTTTTGATATTGTTGCGCCAACATCGCAAATTGCTACAACGGAACCATTTGGAATTATGTTTAATAATGATCAGAGCCACTTGTTGACGTTCACGCGGCAAGAAAATCAGTATGGCACTGAGTACATAAAGCAAATCGTCGAAGAGTTACGTAGCCATGATGCTGCAAAGCCTGATCCGGTAAATCTGATTGTTGAGAGCATCGTGGTGTTAGCAGCCAAATATTTGTCTGCCGTGTTAGAAATTAATCGCCGGCGAACACCGATTCAACGTGATATTCGGCGTGTGCGCAAAGTCCAAAGTAAAATCGATGAATTAATGGATTTACAAACGGACTTGATTTACATATTGAATTCATTGGAAACTGATATTGATTTGCTCAACAATTTTAAACAAAATAAAGCGATGCCATTAACCCAGCTGCAACAAGAACGGGTTGATGATGCGTTGGTTGAATTGTCGCAGGCTTTGGATATGGGTAATTTGTCGCAAAAGGTCACGGCTAGTGTGTCAGAAAGTTATGCGAACCTATCAAATAACGATTTGAACTGGACGATGAAAGTATTAACGGTTTCATCAATTGTTTTGACGATGCCAAATATTGTGTACGGTTACTTTGGTCAAAATGTGCCTTTGCCTTGGGGCCACTCATCGCTTGGGTGGCTTTTGACCTTTGCAGTGAGCGTTTGGTTGATGGGCTTGGTGCTTTGGGTGCTTTGGCGGGTCGGCTTTTTGCGAAAGTAGATTGACTTACTGCTGACAAGTCGTTATACTAGTATGGTTATCGATAACAAATGATGGAGGAAATAACCATGGCAAAGACAAAGCCACACAACTCATGGGCTGGCGCACGTCCAGTTAACCATGATGCTAATAAGGCAGCGCGTCAAGCATTGACTGTTAACATCCAACAATGGGCAAAGGGTAAGGCTGAATTAGACGCCGCTAAGTAATTTTTTACTTGGACCTTGTCATTAAAAAGACGGTGATGATGTAGATATACATCATTTCCGTCTTTTTTTCGTAGTTTGGTGCTTGGATTGCTTAGCCGTTGCACGGCTAGGAATTTGGGTTTGGTTTGGGAAAGGGCTCCGCATTGGTGCTGTTGAAGGGACCGTGTCGCCCCCTTCTACGCCAGCAATGCGGAGCCCCTTTCACCACCAACCGATATTCTTAGCCGTGAAACGGCTAAACAAACCCGAACTCATTTAAAGAGCACTACCAAACAAATCCACTTACTAATAGTAGCGAATTATGAACATTCTGTGATTTGTGTGAAAAATTGTAAACGTTTTCTTACATTGCGGTATAATAGTAACTATTAACATATGGAGGCTTTACACATGACTACAGCAAGTGCAGATTTTGGAGTTGCCGGATTGGCCGTAATGGGTCGTAATTTGGCTTTGAACGTTGAATCACGCGGGTATACTGTTGCTATTTACAACCGTTCAGCACAACGAACGGAAGATTTGGCTACGACTCACGCTGACAAGAAGTTCGTCCCTGGTTATACAATCGAGGACTTTGTAAACTCAATCAAGACCCCTCGCCGGATCTTGTTGATGGTGCAAGCTGGTAAGGGAACTGACGCCGTGATTGATGAATTGTTGCCATTCTTGACTAAGGGTGACATCTTGATTGACGGTGGAAACACATTCTTTGAAGACACAATTCGTCGTTCAAAGCACTTGGCCGAATCAGGCATCAACTTTATTGGAATGGGTGTTTCTGGTGGTGAATTGGGTGCCTTGCAAGGGCCTTCAATGATGCCAGGTGGTCAAAAGGCTGCGTATGACTTGGTTGATCCATTGCTCAAAGAAATCGCTGCCAAGGCACCTGAAGATGGTAAGCCAACGGTAACGTACGTCGGACCTGATGGGGCTGGCCACTACGTTAAGATGGTACATAATGGTATCGAATACGGTGATATGCAATTGATTTCTGAATCATACGACTTGTTGAAGCGTGTGATTGGCTTGGACAAGGATGCGATGTCAGCTACCTTTGCTAAGTGGAATGAAGGCGAATTGGATTCATATTTGATCGAAATCACGGCTGATATTTTGACGCGTGAAGACGATATGGGTTCAGGTAAGCCAATCGTTGACGTGATTTTGGATCGTGCTGGTAACAAGGGAACTGGAAAGTGGTCATCACAATCAGCTCTTGAAATCGGGGCTCCACAATCATTGATCACTGAATCAGTGTATGCTCGTTACATCTCAGCTATGAAGGATGACCGTGTTGCCGCTTCAAAGGCATTGCAAGGTCCGGACTTCAAGTTTGAGGGTGATGTAGAAGCTACCATCGAAGACATTCGTGAAGCTTTGTACTTTGGTAAGATCATGTCATACGCGCAAGGTTTCGACCAATTGCGGATGGCTTCAGACAACTTTGATTGGAATTTGCCATATGGTGAATTAGCTCAATTGTGGCGTGCCGGAGCCATTATCCGTGCCCGCTTCTTGCAACGAATCACTGACGCCTATGATGCTGATGCTGATTTGCACAACTTGTTGTTGGACGGTTACTTCAAGGAAATCGCCGAGAAGTACCAAGCTTCAGCCCGTCGCGTCGTAGCGTTGGCTGTACAAGCTGGAATTCCAGCACCATCATTGTCAGCAGCCGTAGCATACTTCGATTCATATCGTTCAGAAGTATTGCCTGCTAACTTGGTGCAAGCCCAACGTGATTACTTTGGTGCCCACACTTACGAACGTACTGACAAGCCAGCCGGCGAGATGTACCACTACTCATGGTATGACGAAGCCTAAGGTGAAAGTTTAAATCAAAAATACGAACCACGCGCAATCTGGCGGGGGTTCGTATTTTTTTGAATATATTTAAAAAGTGTAAGCGTCAATGTAACTCGTATCTGTTGAGTTAATTACTAACTTTCTGTAATATAAATTGTTATAAACCACAGATGCAAGGGGAGTAAGATGCAAAATAAGGTTGAATTAAAACGAACGATGGGCTTGAGTTCAGGCTTGGCTTTGGTAATTGGGACCGTCATTGGTTCAGGGATCTTTTTCAAGCAAGCAAACGTCTTGCAAACGGCCGGGAATCCCACGGTGGGATTGTTGGCGTGGATTGCAGGGGGCATTATCACGTTGACAGCCGGGTTGACGATTGCTGAAATTGGGGCCCGGATTCCTAAAACGGGTGGCATGTACAGTTATATTGAAACTTTGTACGGTCCACTATTGGGCTTTTTAACTGGCTGGGTCCAAGTGATTGTCTACGCACCGGCTGTAATTGCCTCAATTGCCGGATATGCCGCTTTTTTGACGGCCAATTTCTTAGGCGTGTCGACTGGCTTAGCGCGCTGGATTGCCGTAGTCTTTGTCATCTTGATTGCTGGCTTGAACATGTTAGACAATCGAATTACCGCGAGCTTTCAAGTCATTACCACTTCGATTAAATTAATTCCCATCGGATTATTGATCATCTATGGGTTGTTTTTTGGGCAAGTCAACGCCTTTAGTACGACGCTTAATGCTGTGACATCAACGCATACTGGTAGCTTTGGAATGGCGATTTTGGCGACGTTATTTGCCTATGATGGGTGGATTTTGTTGGCTAATTTAGCTGGTGAATTAAAGAATCCTAAGCGTGATTTGCCGCGGTCAATTATTTTTGGCTTGCTGTTAGTATTGATTGCCTATGTTGGGGTGACGTTAGGGGTTTATCACGCCTTGCCAGCTGAACAAATTGCTAAATTGGGGGACAATACCACTTTTTATGTCGCCGAAGAAGCCTTTGGGGTCTTTGGTGGTCGGGCGTTATCAATTGCCATTATAATTTCGATGTGGGGCACTTTGAATGGTAAAATGATGGCCTTTCCGCGCATGGCCTATGCGATGGCCAATGATGGCTTGTTTCCACACTATCTCAGCAAATTACATCCTAAAACACGCGAGCCGATTAATGCGATTAGCACATTAACGTTGATGACCATTGCGCTAATTGTGTTCACTAATTCGGCTGATCGGTTGTCGAACATGGCTATTTTTACCATTTGGATTTTTTACACGGCAGCTTTCTTTGGTATCTTTATCTTGCGCCACAAGGCTAAGAGACAACCTGATGAAGTCGAAACGTTATTTAAAACGCCACTCTTTCCATTAACGCCGCTTGTTGCGATTTCTGGTGCGCTGTTCGTATTGGGTTCGACGATAATTAGTGACTTACCAGGAGTGCTCGCTTCGATTTTTGGGGTACTACTAGGGATACCGGTGTATTGGTATTTCGCCCATAAGAAATAATCTAACCGTTGTTGGTAACAGCAATGGTTTTTTCGTTTACCAAGCCGGCAAAGATTGATACAATTAAAAGAAAATGAGAGGAGGGCTGATGATGGTTACTTGGTTTGACCGTACTAAGCCGTATGAAGCGGCATTAATTAATGATTTGAATCAAATTATTCGTATCCCATCAGTCCTGAACCCCAAAACGGTGAGTCCCCAAACGCCGTATGGTTCGGATATGGTCCGGGCTCTAGCTAAAATGGAAGAATTCGCCAAACGCGATGGCTTTTTGTTTGGGCGGGTGGACAATCAAGTTACGTGGATTGAATATGGCCCAGTCGATGCCAGTGAGACAATTGGAATTTTAACGCACATTGACGTGGTGGCCGCTGGTGATGGTTGGACACGAGATCCATTTAAACCGGAAATCCTCAATGGCCTTTACTTTGGCCGTGGTGCGCATGACATGAAAGCTGATTTGATGAGTGCGTATTATGCGCTCAAGTATCTAGCTGACAATCATATACCCGTGCAACGCAAGATTCGCTTGATTATCGGGACCGATGAAGAAACTGGTTGGCGTGATATCCCTGCTTATTTCGCCCAAGAAGGTGAACCGACGATGGGCTTTTCACCAGATGGCGCCTTTCCGGTAATTAATGCCGAAAAAGGCTTTCAAACGATTCGCTTGCGGATGCCGACTGAATCAGCGGGTGATTATGTTTTGCAACGATTTATCGCTGGTAACCGGCCAAATGTCTTGCCTGGGGATGCGCGTGCCCGAATTAGTACCATTGATAATGCGCAAGTGATTGCCGACTTTGCGGGGTATTTACAACAGTATCCATTTTTACGTGGCAATGCTCGGTTGCAAGGTGATACCGTGACGTTCACGGTGTATGGGGTGCAAGCGCACGGTGCCTATCCTCAGGACGGTGAAAATGCCGGTACGTACCTCGCGAATTTCTTGCAGCAGTATCCATTTGGTGGCACGGCGCAAAAGTTCTTGTACTTTGTTGGGGTGACGGTTCACGACGACCCGTATGCCACACAACTTGGCTTACGCTTTAACGATGCCGAGATGGGTGATTTGACACTCAATGTGGCCATGATGCGTTATTCAAATCACGGGCAAGGGGCCATCACGCTCAATATTCGCTATCCACGTGGGATTACGGCTGATGAAATCATGCAAAGAATTACTGACAATGTTAATAATCAAGCCGTTATTATCGAAAAGGAAAGTGTTGGGCAAGCGCCACATTACGTTCCTGAAGATGATATTTTGGTCAGTACTTTATCACTGGTCTATGCCAAACAAACTGGGTTTTATCGGCAACCACGGACGTCCAATGGTGGATCTTATGCCCGCCTCCTCAAACGTGGGGTGGCTTTTGGTGGGCAATTCCCAGATGTCCCAGTTTCAAGTCATCAAGCTAATGAAAGTACCCCGGTGGAAAATCTCACCAAGTCCATGGCGATTTTTGCTGAATCGCTTATTCTCTTAGGCACGCAAACAGACTCATAATGCCGTCCCCGCAAAAAGGAGCAACATATGGAAGCCGTAAAGTATAAAAGTGTATTTGATATTATTGGACCCATCATGGTCGGGCCTAGTAGCTCGCATACCGCTGGGGCTGCGCGAATTGGTAAAATTGCGCGCACGATTTTTGGTGAATTACCTGACAAAGTCGATATTTACCTTTTTGAAAGTTTCGCCAAGACATATCGCGGCCATGGGACTGATGTCGCTTTGGTTGGTGGGGTTTTGGATATGGAACCCAACGATGCGCATTTATCAGACGCATTAACGATTGCTGAGGAATTAGGATTAACGATTAATTTCATTATCAATAAAGAAGATAAAGCTGATCATCCCAATACCGCGCGCTTGGTGTTGCAAAAAGGCACCCGTAAAATGAGCGTCACGGGGATTTCGATTGGAGGTGGCGCCATTGAAGTCACTGAATTGAACGGCTTTAGCATTGCCTTGCAAATGGGGGTGCCGACCTTCATCATCGTGCATCAAGATGTGCCGGGCATCATTGCCCAAGTCACTAACATTCTTTCAAGGCATGAAGTTAACATTGCGCAGATGAATGTGACCCGTGAATCTAAGGGTGACAATGCAATCATGATTATCGAAGTTGATACACCGTATGTCACTGAGACGTTAGCAGAGATTCAAGCGATTGAAAATCTGCATAATGTCCAGTTCTTCATGTAAACGAGGTGAGTGGAATGTTTTATAATTTGGAAGAATTAGCCGCCCAAGCCACTGCCAATTTTGGTGGGGATATTGCGGAATTGATGATTGCAACGGAAATGGAAACGACGAATCGGTCACGCACGGAAATTTGGGCGCAAATGGAAGAAAATTTGCGCACGATGGAACATTCGGTAGCCGAAGGAGTTGCCGGAGTACATTCACGGACTGGTTTGACCGGTGGGGATGCACCACGGATGAATGCCTACATTGAAAAAGGTGACTTCTTTTGTGGCGAAACCGTTTTGACCGCGGTTCGAAATGCGATTGCCGTCAATGAAGTTAATGCACGGATGGGCTTGATTTGTGCGACCCCAACTGCTGGTTCAGCGGGGTGTTTAGCGGCGGTCTTAACGGCTGTGCGCGGGCAATTAGATTTGAGTCACGAAGACCAAGTTAAGTTTTTGTTTGTCGCAGGGGCAATCGGCATGGTGATTGCCAACAACGCTTCGATTGCCGGAGCAGAAGGTGGTTGTCAAGCCGAAGTTGGCTCAGCTAGTGCCATGGCTTCAGCTGCCCTGGTCCAAGCCAAGGGTGGTTCGCCTGAAGATGCCACGCAAGCCGTCGCGATTGTCTTGAAAAACATGTTGGGCTTGATTTGTGATCCGGTCGCTGGGTTAGTTGAAGTACCCTGTGTCAAGCGGAACGCCATGGGAGCTTCACAGGCTTTGATGAGTGCCGACATGGTTTTGGCCGGGATTAAAAGTATTATTCCACCAGATGAAGTCGTCAACTGTATGTATCAAGTTGGCCGAGCTTTGCCGAGTGCCTTCCGCGAAACCGCAGAAGGTGGGTTGGCAGCAACTCCGACTGGTAAGCGCTTGATGCAAGAAATCTTTGGTTAAACATTAAAAGAGGTACCTAGCTAAAATGGCTGAGTACCTCTTTTGAGTTGGTTAAATTTATGGCAAATCATTACCGGCTGCCAAGTAAATGTCATACCATTCTTGATTAGTCAAAGTGACCTTGCTAGCTTCCGTCATTTCATCTAAGCGTTGCAAACTCATGCTGCCCAAGACAATTTGCATTTTAGCTGGATGCTTAGTGACAAAGGCGGTTGCCACAGCGTTTTTAGTTACGCCATATTTATCCGCTAACGTCTGCAAAGTGGCATTAATCCCTGGGAAGTCGGGATTGTCAATGAAAGGTCCATCAAAGAAGCCGTATTGGAATGGCGACCAAGCTTGGATGGTCATGTGCTTCAGACGTGAATAGGCCAAGATACCACCATCATGATCAAATGACCGATCATCAGTCATATTGACGTGCAAATCAGCATCAATCATGCCAGTATGCATAACGCCAAATTGTAATTGGTTGGCGACTAATTTTTGATCGGTAGCCGCTTGAACTAATTCAACTTGCCAGGGGTTCATATTAGAAACACCAAAATGTTTAACTTTCCCAGCAGCGTGCAATTCACTAAAGGCTTGGGCAATTTGTTCTGGGTCGAGCAATGTATCTGGTCGGTGCAACAAGAATGTGTCCAAATAATCAGTTTGCAAACGTTGCAACTCGATATCAACACTAGCGATGAGATGGTCTTTTGAAAAATCATACCGTGGGCCACGCAAGCCATCACCATTGATTTGACCATCTGGTAAGATGATGCCGCCCTTTGATTGCACGTAAATGCTTTCACGGTCGATCTTGGCGTCTTTTAAGGCTTGCCCCAAGATAGTTGAAGACTTACCAGACGCATAGATATCAGCAGTATCAAAGAAATTAATCTGCTTTTCAACGGCTTTTTCAACGATTGCTTGGGCTTCAGACGCTGATTTTTCATTGATGCGCATTACGCCCAATGCGATATCTGAAACCATTAAACCAGTGCCACCTAAATTAATTTGTTCCATGATTACTCCTTTGTATTGACGAGAGGTTACCTGTTACTTCACAGTTTACCGTACAAATTTGGGATTCACAAATTATTTTCATTAGAAACATTATCCATGCCAAGCTTACTGTTATAATGATTAAAACAAGCGAAATTTAAAGGGGGATTTATGATAATTATTGCGTTGCTGGCGGTTATTTTGCCACTGATTTTACTGGCCTTTATGAATCTGCCAGCTGCCAAAGGGATGGCAATTAGTTCGGCGGTTGTCTTAGTGGCCGCGTATTTCATCTGGCATGTTAAACCGATTGTGCTAGGTGCCTCGATTTTACAAGGGATTCACAAGACAATCCCGATCTTGTGGATTCTGTTTGGTGCGCTTATGATGCTGGAAGTTTTGCGCTATACGGGGGCGATTCAACGGATTAATGAAGGCTTTCAAGCACTCACGTCCGACGTTAGAATTTTAATCATCGTCATTGCCTATTTGTTTGGTGGCTTGATTGAAGGCGTTTCAGGCTTTGGGACGCCTGCGATGGTTACGGCACCGTTGATGATTGCGTTGGGCTTTAATCCGATGGCCGCCGTCACGATTGCCTTAGTGTCAGACTCAACGACTGCCTCATTTGGTGCGGTGGGCACACCACTGACGGTTGGTTTGAGTAACGTGGCAACTGGGCCGGACTTTATTAACCACATTGGGCAAACCGTGGTGGCCTTGGATTTGACGGCTGGTACCTTTATGCCCCTAATCCTCATCTTTATGTTGACGCGCTTTTTTGGCGATGCAGAGAGTAAAAACAAAGGGCGCGATTTACTTGAAATGGCACCGTGGGCTTTGTTTATTGGGGTGTTGTACAGCCTAGTTGCGATTGCATCAGTGAACTTGGTTGGTTATGAATTCACTTCGATTTTGACGCCCTTAGTGATGTTGGTAGTCGCGATGGTGACCATCAAATTTAACTTTTTGTTGCCCAAAACGGTGCGTGAAAACCCTTGGCGAGCGGCCTTGAAGGTTGAAAAAACCGGCAAAACACCAAAAACGTCGATGTCACTTTTGACGGCTTGGGCACCATACTTATTGGTCGTGATTTTATTGTTGTTATCACGGACAGTTGCACCACTTAAAGCGTTTTTAACAACCTATGTCGATTTATCATGGACGCATATTTTGGGGCTCAAGACAATTAGCTCAGATTGGCAATTTTTGTATTCACCGGGCACAATTTTAACGGTGGCGGCGCTATTGGGGCTATTAATTCAAGTGCGTTCGATTAAACCGTTTGCTAAAGCTGCCAAATCAGTCGGCAGTGGCATGGGCGTGACCGGCTTCACTTTATGTGTGACGCTGATTATGGTCCAAGTGTTTAGCAATTCCGGCTTCAATACCGCGCAACTAGCTAGTATGCCGACCTATATTGCCGAAACGATTTCACAATATACGGCAGGCGTGTGGGTGTTTATCGCACCATTCTTGGGTGAATTAGGCGCCTTTATCACTGGAAGCGCCACGGTTTCGACATTGACTTTCTCGCCAATTCAATTTGACGTCGCAAAACATGCGCATCTGAATGTAAATGTCATTTTAGCGGCCCAAGTGATTGGGGCAGCTGCTGGGAATATGATTTGTGTGCATAATATTGTGGCGGCCAGTGCGGTTGTCGGCCTTGGTGGGAATGAAGGCGCGATCTTACGCAAAACGATTCTACCCGCCGTAATTTATGGTGTATTACTGGGTATAACCGGCTTTGTATGGTTGGCTTGGCTCACTTAAGGCGTAAAAACCCTAATAAAACAATAAAAGACGAGGCTTTTCTCGTTTTTTTTAGTATGTTTATTGATATAATAATTAGTAATAATGACAAAAAATAAAAGAGGTGCAGCAAAATGAAAATTGGGTTTATTGGCACTGGTGTAATGGGTCGTGGGATTGTGAATAACTTGCTCAAGGCCGACTATGAAGTAGTTGTTTACAATCGAACTAAAGCACATGCTCAAGCGGTGTTGGACAACGGGGCCACATGGGCTGACTCACCACGTGCAATTGCACAACAAGTTGAGATCGTTTTGACGATGGTCGGCTATCCACAAGACGTCGAAGAAATTTATTATGGTGACACTGGTTTGTTTGCTGGTGCTCACGCCGAGCAAATTTTGGTGGATATGACGACTTCAACGCCGACATTGGCCGAAAAACTGGCCAAAGACGGGGCTGAATTAGGGGTTAAAGTCTTAGATGCGCCTGTTTCTGGTGGGGATGTTGGTGCTAAAAACGGGACGCTAACGATCATGGCTGGTGGCGATGCAGAAGCGTTTGCCACCTTGACGCCGATTTTTGAATCAATCAGTAAGGCTCTCCATCTGTTTGGGCCTGCTGGTAAAGGTCAACACACTAAGATGGCCAATCAAATTATGATTGCTGCGACGATGCTAGGCTTGTCGGAGAGTTTTGTTTATGCCAAGGCAGCGGGTCTCAATGTTGAAGATGTGATGCATACTTTGTCAGCTGGTGGTGCACAGAATTGGTCAATGGACAATTATGGCCCTCGCATTCTAAAGGGTGATTACGCGCCGGGCTTTTATATCAAGCATTTCTTAAAGGATTTGCGCATTGCGTTGGATGAAGCTAATAAACTCGATTTGGCCTTACCAACGACCGATTTGGCCGAAGCGTTGTATACTAAGTTAGCTGATGGATTTGACATGAATAATGCTGGGACGCAAGCTTTGATTAAACTCTGGGCCCAGTTTGAATAGGCTAACTTACCAACAGACGATGAATGGAGACACAAAATGAATTTTTTTGTTAACGCAACAATGCCTGATCACAAGTCAGGAATCGAACATGCGCAATTGAAGCGGTTTGATTTGTTTAACCAAAATCATGTTGATTCACGGATTGTGTTGCGTGAATGGGATCCAATGGCGCACGTCAACGCGAATGCGGCCGGAATTTCTGATGCCCAATTAATTAACATGTTTGACTATTTCCAAGGCACTATCGATGTCCCAGCCAAGAAATTACATGCGGCCGACATCGATTTTGGCGTGCTCAATACTAAAATCGAAGAAGAAGCTAAGCAAAGCCGCTACATCGTCAATGATCAAAACGGTAATATCGTAGCGCGGGTTAATTATGATGCTAGCGATGATAAGCGGGTGCGCTCAACTGAATTGTTTGACGGCTTTGGCAATTTGTACCGGGTTGACCATTACGATTCACGTGGGTTTGCGTCATTGTTGCAATGGTATACGCCAGACAATAAAATCGGGACGGAAACTTGGATTACGCTTGATGGCCAAGTGGTCTTGGAAACGTACAATAAGCACACGATGGATCACAAGGACGATTTGATCAAGACGGGTTGGCGGTTGACGGAACCAGATGGCAAGGTCATGCAATTTGACACGATTGAAGAATTGACCTTGCATTTTTATGACCGCTTGAACGATGATTTCTGGTCAAATGAACATCCCAATGTCTTTGTGTTGGATCGTTCACACTTGGGTGACTGGGGCTTTGTGCACATGAAGAAGCCGGCTTATACGGTCTTTCATCTGCACAATTCACACACTGGGGATGCCCAAGATCCAATGCACTCAATCTTGAACAATCACTATGAGTTCGGGGTTAACGCCTTTGATCAATACGATGCAATTGTGTCAGCTACGCACAAGCAAACTGATGACGTGAACGCCCGCTTTGCACCTAAGACACGGACGTTTACCATTCCGGTTGGGGTTGTGCCTGATAAATTGTTGGATGCACCACGCGTTCCAGTTGCAAAGCGTGAATTCGGTAAGGTGATTGCCTTTGCCCGTATCGCTTGGGAAAAGCACTTGGATGATTTGGTACGTGCGGTGGGAATCGTGCACCAAGAATTTCCTGAAGTTAGCTTGGATTTGTATGGTTATGCCGATCCAACTGACAATTACAAGGCGCGGACTGAAGTTGAAAAGGCGATTAAAGAATACGACCTTGGGGATGCCGTGCAGATGAAGGGTTACACGACGGATATTGACGCCGTGGAAAATTCAGCCATGTTTTACGGTTTGACTTCACGCATGGAAGGGTTCAACCTGGCTATCATGGAAGCCATCTCACACGGTTTGATTTCATTTAGTTATGACGTGAATTACGGACCAAATGAAATTGTCCAAGACGACATCAATGGAAATGTTGTGGCTTATGAGGATTACCAAGCCTTAGCCGACGCAATGCTCAAGGTGTTGCGCGACCCTGCCTTAGCTCAACGGTATTCAACTGGCGCGTATGAGTCATCAGAACGCTACTCAGCTGCTAACGTGTGGGCTGCGTGGCAAGAATTACTTGCCGATGCCGAGGCAGTGTGGCCAGAAAAATTGGCGGCCATGCCTGCAAACGAACACACTAAATAGGAGGTGAGTGAAATGAATTATTTTGTCAGTGAAAATATTTTTGCGTTTAATTCAGGAACTGAGCACTCACAAGCCAAACGTGTGCGCTTATTTAATGAAAAACAACCCAATTCAGCGGTCTATGTCACGCGCAATTATAACCGTTTCTTAGATCGGGATCGCCAAGGCCTTGATTTGACGGCTAGTGATGTCTTGAATATGTACGATTTCTTCCAAGGCACGACCAATGTTGAGCGCAAGGAACAATCATTGCGCTTGCTTGACCAAATTCCATTGGACGAATACCATATCATCGGGCACGGTGCGAACTATTCAACGCTTAACCATGCCGGTCGCGAAATTGCCCGCATCAATGTCATGCCCGCCACAATTGGGTTGGTTAATGAAATTTTGTACTATGATCGTGCCGGTAACACGCTTTCACGGGAAAATTATGATTGGCGGGGCTTTAAGTCATCAATTGATTTCTTTAATCCAGATGGCACATTAGCCGTCCAACAATTTTTGAATCAAGCTGGGGCGCCAGTAATTGAAATCGTGCACATGAACGTGAAGGGTAAGCGCTATCCAACAATGTGGAAGTTACTGAATTTCCGTGGCGTGAATTTGCGTTTCCAATCTGAAAACGAATTGTTCTTGTACTTTTTGAATATCTTAGCTAACGACAATCAAGGGTCAACCTTTGTTTCAGATCGCCGCTCAGTTGATTTGATTGTGGCTGAAATCATTGGTGCCAAGGCTAAGTTTGCATATTTGCATGATATTCATACCCCAGATGTGTCAAAGCCACAAAAGGGTGCCTTGTATGATTCATATAAGGTCGCATTGATTGAAAAGGTGCAAAACTTCGACGGCATTTTGGTGCCAACGCAAGGGCAACGCACGGATTTGACGGTCCGCTTCCCTAAGGCAACGGTTCGGGTAGCGCCTGATACGTACGTGAATGACGCTACGTTGGCCGCTGCGCCAGTTGGCTTAGAACAACGGGTCAAGAACCGATTGGCCTTTGTGGGCCGTTTAAGCCCTGAAAAGCGCCCAGAAGATGCCATTAAAGTTTTGGCTGAGGTTGTTAAGCAAGTACCAGATGCAACGCTTGAATTCATTGGTTATGCTGCCAACACTGAAATCTTGCCTAATTTAAAGAAACAAGCTGAAGACGCTGGGTTGCAAGACAAAGTCATCTTCAATGAATATGGTAATTACGCGCGCGTTGGTGAAGTCCTCGACAACGCCCAAGTCTTATTGCAAGTCTCATTAGGTGAAGGCTTTGGTATGAACTTAGTGGAAGGCTTTGCTCACGGAGTGCCAGCCATCAGCTACGACATCAATTATGGTGCACGTGATTTGGTGACTGAGGGTGTTGATGGGTATGTTGTACCATCCGCTTCAGCTAATAAAGCTGCCGAACGCATTGTTGAATTGTTGCAAAATGACGAACAATGGAACGCCTTTAGCACAGCTGCCTATGCGCGGACCCAAAGCTTTAGTGGGGATGCCATGTATGCCAATTGGCAAACTGCTTTAAAATAGACAATTAAAAAACCCGAAACTTCAATAATGAGGTTTCGGGTTTTTACGATGTTTGAGAGGTAGTGACCGGAGTCGAACCGGCGATCATGGTTTTGCAGACCAATGCCTTACCACTTGGCTACACTACCAGAATTGCATCGCAACAATATTTTATTATACGGGAAACAAGTAGGCTAGGCAACACTTCTAGGCAACGTGAAACATGCGTGAAATATGGAACGTGGTATAATATTTAAACAGTGATTAAGTCAATTTAGGGGCTTGCATTGTTGAATAGGATTCTGTATAATAAATTCTGTTGTTGTGACGTTGTATTTAACGAAACACACAATATCCCATGGACGTTTAGCTCAGCTGGGAGAGCACCTGCCTTACAAGCAGGGGGTCACAGGTTCGATCCCTGTAACGTCCATTGGTCGCATGGTCTAGTTGGTTAGGACGCCTGCCTGTCACGCAGGAGATCACGGGTTCGAGCCCCGTTGTGACCGTTTATGGCTCGGTAGCTCAGTTGGTAGAGCATACGATTGAAGCTCGTAGTGTCGGGGGTTCGATTCCCTCCCGCGCCATTGTAATATTTACAATTAAATCTTACATGTTTCATCTATAGGGATATAGTATAGCGGTAGTACAACGGTCTCCAAAACCGTTAGCGGGGGTTCGATTCCCTCTATCCCTGCTTTATATAATGGCGGTCGTGGTGAAGTTGGTTAACACACCGGTTTGTGGTTCCGGCACGCGAGGGTTCGAGTCCCTTCGTCCGCCCTAGAGATTTATCTCATTATATATTTTTGATTACAATATGATATTTTTGCCGTTGTGGCGGAATTGGCAGACGCGCGGGACTCAAAATCCCGTGCCCGCAAGGGCGTGTGGGTTCGACCCCCACCGACGGCATCGCAGAGCTAGCCTCTGTGAGCTTCTAATTATCATATTGTAATCATGCCGTTGTGGCGGAATTGGCAGACGCGCGGGACTCAAAATCCCGTGCCCGCAAGGGCGTGTGGGTTCGACCCCCACCGACGGCATCTTAATTATGAAAACCAGTGAAATTGAATGAATGGCCATTTATTGCCTGACATTCAAGTTTGCTGGTTTTTTGTGTTTTCAGCATGTTTCAATAGAGCCCATTTTTTGAAGATAAGTCCCGATTTCAGTGTTTTCTCATTATTGGTGATATCTGGTTAGCAGGGGAGAGTGAGCTGAGTAGTGTTATAATAGTATTTAAATCTTAGCAGAATCGTGGTTATGAAGTAACGATTTATTACGTCTACCAAGATCCATATGTGGCTTGGGATTTCACCCAAATTCGCGAGAAGAACGAGGGTAGGTTTGTACCTAAAGAAAGATTCATTAATGCCTATTTTAGGTCACGTGATAACATTGTTGCAGTAAAACAACAGTTTGGTGATAAAGTAGAACTCAATATTGTGGTTAAAGATTATCAAAATCAAATTGAAGATGTCATGACCGATGTAACCGATGTAGAACTGGTGTTACCAACGCGGTATACGAAAGCAGAATTGGAGGCTAATTTACATGACTGAAAAAGAAAAAGTAGAAGCAATTGTAAATAAGTATCATAAAAGTTACGGTGAATTTCAAAAACGAGCAACGCGTAAAGAGTTTAAAGAAGTATTGATGTATGTTGCCAATGAAGCTAATTTAAAGCAACGTAGAACGGCTGGATTGGAAAATTAATAAACTTCGGGTGCGCAGGACAGTTTTTTGAATTTTTAACTCCACTATCTGATAAATACAGCATGCCTGAATTGTCAAATGAAGTGCACACCTGAGTTATGAAAACCAGTGAAATTGAATGAATGGGCTTTGTTGCCTTACATTCAAGTTTGCTGGTTTTTTTGTTGCTTGATTTTCACCAGTACTAGGGCAAAAATGCTAAAATTAGATCAATAGCACTACATGCAAAGGAGCGCACATGGCATTATCAATTCTGTTTGGTACCGGAACGCAAGATCGGGAATTAGCCTTACTAAACCGCGTCAATCAAGTGATTAAGCAAGATCCAACCGCCAAAGTTTTTTATTTGGTGCCCAATCACATTAAATTTGAAACTGAAATTCGCGTGCTGCAACGCTTGGCTCAAATTGATCAACGTATTTCGCCAGTTATTGCGTCAAATCAAATTCAGGTTTTTTCGATGAGCCGCCTTGCTTGGTACTACATGAATGAATCTAAGTTATATCAACATGCTAACTTGTCGCAAAATGCCATGACGATGCTCGTGCAAGCTGTCTTGAAAGAGCATGCCGATGAATTGCAATTATATGGGGCTTTATTGAATAAGCCTGGTTTTATTGAGCAATTTACCAAGCAATTAATGGAATTAAAGCAGTCGGGCCTCACGTGGGATGATGTGGCCAAGTTGAGTGACCAGAGCCAAGCTAACGTGGTTTTACAACGTAAATTACATGACTTAGCAGTAGTTGGTAAGGCGTTTCAATCTGCTTTGGGTGACCGCGAGCAGTATTTGAGTAGCGATTTATTAGGCATTTTAAAGCTGTATTTACAAAATGATCAAGCAGATTTAAGGCAGCATCATTTTTATATTGATGGTTATTCTCAAATGACGACCCAAGAACGTGGGGTCGTCGAAGCACTGATTACAAAGAGTGCCGGGGTCACCATTGCCCTGCCAGCTGATGGTGGAGCTGGGGCGATTACGGAGCAAGGGATTGCTGATAATGATTTGTTTTTACGGCCGAAATTATTAGGTCAACAATTGCGCGACTATGCCGTCGCGGCTGGGCAACAAGTCGAAATTAAGACGGTGAGTGATTTGCGTTCGTTGAGCCAGACGATGCACAATATTTCAAATTATTGGATTGAATATGAACAACATGGGGTGCCACAAACGCCGCTGGACGCGCCAGATTTAATGCTGTGGCAAACGACTTCGCGCTATCAAGAAGTTGAGCAGATGGCACGCTTTATTCGCCAAGAGGTCGCAACTGGCAAGCGGCGGTATCGGGATTTCTTATTGTTGACGCCCGATTTAAGCCAGTACGCCAATGTGATGCCGGCATTATTTAATCGTTATGAATTGCCGTATTTTATGGACTTGGATCGGCCGATGAATGCCCATCCGTTGGTCGCCATGTTAGATAATTTATTGGCTTTAGCCCCACATTATCAGCTTACTGACGTGATGAATTTGTTGAAGTCGGAACTGTTTTTACCGGCTGAAGTAACTTTGGCAGAATATCGTGAAGCTTTGGCAATTACTGAGAATTTTGTGTTGGCTAAGAATTTTAGTGGCTGGCGCTGGTCGTCGACTGAAGCGTGGTACTTTGATCACAATATTTCAGAAGATGATGATGCCGTTGTCCGCGAACGGGTGGCCCGTAAAGATGCTCAATTGGCGCTGATTCATGATCAAATTAGTCAGCAAGTCGCGCCATTTTTGCAAGATTTAGCAACGGCGAAAACGGCTCGGCAATTGGCGGCTAAGTTGTATCAGTTTTTGGTAACCATGCATGTCGATGAACGGTTGTTGGCGTGGAGGGATGCTGCTGTGGCACAAGGCGATTTGTTTGCGGCTAGCCAGCCCGAACAAGTTTGGCGTGAATTTGTTAATGTATTAGATGATTTTGTGGCAGTCTTTGGTGATACACCAATGGCGGTCACTGATTTAAGTGAGGCGTTAACCGCGGCTTTTGGTAGTGCTAAATACAATGCAATTCCGGCCACGATGGATCAAGTTTTGGTGTCTGAAACCGGGATTGTCCAAAACATTGGGGCGCATACGGTAATTATTTTTGGAGCGACGAGTGCTAATTTACCAGTTACCATTCGCCAACACGCGCTTCTCCAAGATAATGATCGTTTAGCCTTGAAAGCTATTTTGCCAGCTGGTATTAACTTGCGCGAGACCGCTGATGAAGCGATGGCTCAAGATAGCTTGTTGATTTATAACGCCATGATGAGTGCCCAAGAGCGCTTGGTTTGGGCGTATAGCACCAGTGATGGCGAGAGTGGGCTGAAGGCATCAATGTATGTGTCACGCTTAGCTAAGGGCTTTGATAAAGCGATTATGCAAATTAATGCGTTGCCAAGTGTTGATGATGATGCTGACCAAGTCTTGCTCCGGCTTGGGTCAATTGGGAGTTCGTTAGCTAATTTAGTATTGGCTAAACAAACGGCCCTCAAAGCGGCTAAACCATTGAGTCTAGCGTGGCAAAGTTTAGATGAACAATTGCGGATTTTAGCGCCTGACCAATACAAGCAGGTCATGGCAAGTTTGCAGTATTCAAATCTGGTCGAACAATTGCAACATCCATTGGTGGTGCAGTTATTTGGTGATGATTTGAAGGCGTCAATTTCACGACTAGAAACTTATGCTCGCAATCCGTATGAATATTTCTTGCGCTTTGGTTTGAAATTAGTTGAACGCCAAGAAATGCAAATGACGCCCGCTGAAAAAGGAACGTTTATGCATGATGTGCTTGAAAACGTCTTTACCAATTTGGCTGGTGAACCATTGGGAGACTTGAGTGCCAAACAAATTACTGATTTAGAAAATCGGGTCGTCGAACAAATTTTGTTAGCCGATAATCCGACTTATGACATTTTCAAATCGACCAAACGCATGGAATTGTTGACGGATAGTTTGGCCCAGCAAGTTCATTTGGCGTTACTAAATATGCAACGCGGGCAATTGCCAGGCCAAGGCATTAAAACGCTGGGGACAGAAGCCGGCTTTGGCCTAATGCACAGTGACTTCCAGCCGGTCAACTATGCGTTAGACAACGGCGGTTCGATTACGATTCGCGGAAAAGTCGACCGTTATGATGTCGTGCATGATGCCACAACGAACACCGATTATTTAGCGATTGTGGATTATAAGTCCAGTGATCGTAAATTCGAATACCATAAAGCATATGCGGGCTTAGAATTACAATTAATGACGTATTGGGCGGCGATGATTAAAAATGCTAATCGCTTACCAAGTGGCGCCCAGATGGCAGCCGCGACTTTTTGGTCGCTCAAAAATCCGCTGATTAAAGCCCAAGATGTCGTCGGTACAACGTATCAAGAAATGACGACTAAAGCTGATCAAGCGGTGATGGAACAAGGTAAATACCGGGGCTTGTTGTTGGCTGATGAACAATTTATTGAGCAACTCGAAGCCGGTGATGCCCAGCCACCATATATGATTAAACGCAAAAAAGACGATTCGTTTGGTGCCACCTCAGAAGTGGTTTCGGCGAGTGATTTGGCTATTTTGCAGGCTTTCAATGAAGCTAAAATCAAAGCGATGGCGCAAAATATTTTGACCGGTGACTTCCCGTTGCAACCGTACCGGGACGGGCAAAAAACGGCGCTTGAATATAGTGAATATAAGCCGATTATGCGCTTTGATGCCTTAATGGGCGATCGCTATAACGACATTAATAAACAAGATAAAGCCACCATTTTAACTGCCATGGCTGACTTTGCGACTAACGGAAAGGAGGATGCCTAAGATGGCGATGCAATTTACTGATACACAACAACAAGCCATTAGTAATCACGGGAAAAACATCCTCGTTTCCGCTTCGGCCGGGTCGGGGAAAACCCGCGTTTTGGTTGAACGTGTTTTACAGCGCTTATTAGCTGGCGAAAATATTGATAAATTTTTAATTGTGACGTTTACCGAAGCCGCTGCCTCAGAAATGAAAGAACGGCTTGAAACCGCAATTCGTGGGCAACTCAATGTGCCTGATATCGAAAATCAACAACGCCAACATCTCTTGTTGCAATTACGGCTCATCAACGTTGCTAACATCTCGACTTTGCACGCCTTTGCTTTGCGCTTAATTGAACAGTATCACTATGCAATTGATCTAGATCCGGTCTTTCGCTTAATTGCGGATGCCGCTGAGAAACAATTGTTAATGCTCGAAGTTTTTGATGATGTCTTGGAACAAAGCTATTATACTGATCAAGCCGGGCAATTTGTCGAATTTGCGCAACAATTTATCACAGATGGTGGCAATGATACGGGGCTCCAACGCACGGTGTTTCGCTTGTTTGAAATGGCGATGGCCCGCCCTGACACCGATGAATGGTTGGATCATTTAGCGGCCATTTATCAAATGGACGGCGATTTTTCACAGACTGAATATTATCAAAATAAAATGCGACCTAATATCCAAACCGCTTTGCAAAGTGTGATTGACCAAGCCAATGAATTGTTGGACACCACACCAGGTGAAATGGCCGAACGCTTAGATGATATGCAAACTGATGTGGCGAGGTTTCAAACGATTCAAGAAGCTTTAACAACTGAAACTAATTGGAATGATTTACGCCAATTAGTTAACGGGGTTGTGGCGACTCCATGGCGCGGTAAATTAGGCGTGCCCAGGGGGAGTGATGAGTTAGTCAAAATCGAGTGGCAAGCAGTCAGTGAGCGACGTAAAGCCTATCACGATTTATTTGGCAAACTCAAAGATCAATACTTCACCTTGGATAATGCGGGCTTGGCCAAAGCGATTTCAGGCTCTTATGTAGTGGTTGAACAATTGGTGGCTTTAGTGCACAAATTTGATGCCGCATATATGGCGACAAAAGTTTCACGCCGGGCCTTTGACTTTAACGATTTGGAACATTTTGCCTTGGCGATCGTGCAACAGCCAACGATTGCTGAAAAGTTGCAAGCGCAGTATAGCGAAGTCATGGTGGATGAATATCAAGACACCAACTATCTGCAAGAAGCCATTTTAAGTGCGATTGCCAAGGACAACAATGTTTTTCAAGTTGGTGATATCAAACAATCGATTTATAAATTCCGACAAGCGGAACCAAAGTTGTTTGGGAATAAACTGACGGATCTATATCCAAATGATCCAAAATCTGAAGTCATTATCTTAGCAGAGAATTTCCGTTCGCAACCGAATGTGACGAATTTTATTAATTATTTATTTATGCAATTAATGAGTCAGGGGTTGGGTGATGTTGAATATGCCGGCGATGCCAAGTTGGTGGCGGGGGCGAACTATTATCCCGCTGAATTACCCAAGCGGGCGGATTTATTGGTGTATTTAAGTGGCGTTGCAACAGAAGATGACGATGCGACTGATTTTGAATTAGCTAATGCGCAAGGCTTAACCAAATCGGCGGGGCAAATCACTTTGATGGGGCAAAAAATTAAAGAGTTGATTGCAACTGAATTCCCCATTTTTGATCGTAAGCAAAGTGAACTCCGCCCCATCCGTTATGATGACATTACGATTTTAGTTTCTTCACGTACTTTGAATTTGGAACTCGTTGATATTTTCAAACAAATGGAAATTCCCCTGACGGTTAGCGGGGTGGCGAATTATTTTCAGACGACCGAAATCTCAATCATGATGAGCTTGTTGCAAATCATTGATAATCCGCATCAAGACATCCCACTCGCAGCTGTTTTGCGTTCGCCAATGTATGGGGTCAAAGAAAACGGGTTGGCTTTAATTCGAGCGCAACACAGTGAAGGTGACTTTTATACGGCGATGCAAGCTTTGGCCCAGCAACCGTTGACTGTTAGTGTGCCTGGCGTGTCAGTGGACTTAGTGACGCAAACGATTACGGCGGTTCAACGCCTCGAACAGGATTTGGCTAAATTCCGTGAATTAGCCGTCCAAAATCAAATTGTCACGTTAATTTGGCAAATTTATAACCAAACGGGGTGGTTGGATTATGTTGGCGGGTTGCCATCTGGTGCACAACGCCAAGCTAATTTACACGCTTTGTACGAGCGCGCCGCCAGTTATCAAAAGAGTAGTTTTGTGGGCCTATATCAATTCATTAACTATGTGCAAGAACTTCAAAAATTAGACGCTGATTTAGGTGAAGCCGATGCTAATGTGGCCAACAATACAGTCCACATGATGACGATCCATGGTTCAAAAGGGCTGGAATTTCCTGTGGTCTTTATGTTAAACACCACTGGTAAATTCAACACGCAAGACATGAATGGCGCGGTGTTGTTAGACTCGCAAGCCGGGATTGGGTTGAAATATACTGATTTTACCCACCACTTGGAACTAACGACGCCCCAACACGCCACGGTCAAAGACGCGATGAATCGCAGTATGTTTGCTGAACAATTGCGGGTCTTGTATGTCGCTTTGACACGGGCTGAGCAACAATTGTTTATGGTTGGTACCTATAAAGATGCCCAAACCATTGCCAATAAGTGGGGGCTAGTCAATCAAGCCAGTAGTGAGTGGATGTTGCCTGAATCAATTCGGTTGCAAGGCCATTCCTTTATGGATTTGGTGGGGATGGCGCTGACTCGACACCCCCAATTTGAGCAGTTCTTAAATGCATTAGGGCAATATGATGACACTCTTGATTTTGGTGAATTGCGACCAATTTCACCAGCCACCTATCAAAAGAAGAATTATGCAACTGGTGAGCTAGAACAATTAGCGGGTGATTTTGAATTTACCATTGAATTTGTCGATGCTAAACAATTACAAGCTAATATGACAAAACCAGATGAACACCAAGCCCAACCCGTTGCACCAACTGAACCGCTACCATCTAAGCAAGCATGGCAACACATATTACAATTTGATTATGATTATGCCACGGCAACACGCGCAACTGCGTATCAATCCGTCTCTGAAATCAAACGTTTATTTGAAGATCCGGATCTGCAAGCTGGCCGTGATGTCGTTGATACGCGTTTACGGGTCGGGGATGCGAGTGGTTTGCGCTATACGAACAGTCAGTTAGCCGAACCAAAATTCATGCAAACTGCCGCCACAAAAATTAGCTCGTCAGTAATTGGAACGGCTACCCACTTGGTGATGCAAAAAGTTGACGTGACTAAAGGGACGCCGGATGAGCTTGCAATCCTAGCTTTGATTAATGAACTGGTGCAAGAGGAATTAATTGAAGCTGCCGTGGCACCATTAATCGGCGTGAAAAAAATCGTACAGTTTTTCACCGCAACGCCATTGGGCCGACAAATGCTACAAAATGCGGATAGTGTGCAACGTGAAGTGCCCTTTTCAATGCTGATGCAAGCAGATACCTTGTATCAAGGCTTTGTCGGCGATGACCGGGTGTTGATTCACGGGATTATTGATGGGTACTTTAATGTCGGTGATGAGACGTGGTTGTTTGATTACAAGACCGATCACGTCCAAGCACAAACGGCCGCGACCGATCTGAAAGCCCGCTATGCAAGTCAAATTAACGTCTATGCGCAGGCTCTGATTGCAATGGGTCACGCAAATGTTCGGCGCTTTATTTATGCGTTTAACACCGGGCAAATTATTGAACTATAACTTAAAAATAAAATTATGAGAATGCAATTCCAAAATCCCAGGAATTGCATTTTTGTATGGGGAAAAGTAAGCGATAAAGCCTGTAACGGTGCGGAATTGTAAGTGGTTTTGTCAAAACGCTACGCAAAACCGGAGCCTGCTCATAAATTCATAATTTAAACTATTTAGCATAGAACAAACGCCAAAATAAACCCCACTATCGCTTCTATACTAATCATAGTTTACAAAAATACCATACAACCAACTATGAGGAAATTATTTATGTCTAAGTTACTAACTAACAAACAACTATTGAAATGTGGACTTGCTTTGACCATGACTATGGTTCCAGCCGGTATGGCGTACAACGTGGCAGAAGCCGACGATGATACCAATGTCGATGCGCTCTTACACAAGTCAGTTCAACCGGGACTACAAACTGCCAATACACAAGCAGCCGGCTTGAGTATGGTGGGTGGAGTATCAGCCACAGGTCAATATGGAACTGTTAACTGGTCAATTGCAGATGGCGTTTTGACATTTGGTTCAGGGACTTTCGATGAAGCGCAATCAAGCACGGCACCGTTTGCAGCCTATGCCAGCCAAATTCAAAAAATCGTCTTTAGCGGTGATGTCGCTTTGTCACCAGACTCAGGATATTTGTTTGCTGATTTGCCACAATTACGTGAAATTCAAGGGCTTAAGTATGTTGATGCCTCAAAATGTTTTTGGGCCGATCACATGTTTGAAAACGATGCTAAATTGACCACTTTGGATTTGTCTAGCTGGGATACTTCTAACTTCACTGAAATTAGTTCAATGTTTAGCAAGTGTTATGGCCTTGAAAAGTTAAATTTGGATAATTGGAAGATTGATTCAAATGTTACGGTTAGTGGTTTGTTTACCCAAGTTGATAATTTGTGGAAAATTACGTTAGGCGCTGATTGCAAAATCGGGGCGAACAGTGCTTTCCGTTCAGCACCATTGGAAGGCATGAGCTATGACAATGGGCAACGCGTGGCAATTTCAGAAAACTGGCGTGAATTAGGCGGTAATTTAAATGATTATGTGCCAATTGGTAGTCGCACGACGGCAAGTAACCTACTCACGCGCCACAACGCCCAAGGGGTTTCTGAAACCTACGTTTGGGAAGGTGAAGCTGGTAAGGCGGCTGGTACGTTTGGTAGTAAGTGGCTCATCAATGACGAAGGTACTTTAATTCTTCGTAGTGGGGCATTAGCTAACAATACATCTGCCGTTTCACCATGGGCCGCGCACCGCGATGACATTAAAACGATCTTGTTTGAAAAAGGGTCAACACTAAATCAAGACGCGAAGTACTTGTTCTATGGTTTGGATAATGTCACTGCAATCAGGGGGTTGCATAACTTAGATACTAGTAAGACGACCAACTTTGAAGCGATCTTTGGGCAAATGCCTAAGTTGACAAGCATTGATTTGAATGAAGTTGACTTCTCACAAGCTACTAACTTGAATCGGATGTTTGTTAACGATACTGAGTTGAAGACTTTGGCGTTAACGAACCCAACGTTGACAACTGACCGGACTTCAGTTGAAGAAATGGTTGCTGGATGTGACAGCCTGTGGAAGATTTCAATGGGCGCTAATTTTAAGCCAACTGAACCAGCCAACTTCGGGTTAAATACACCAGTCGTTGGGGATACCTTTGATCACCACACAGTTAACGCTGATTTGTGGCGTGAAGTTGGGACGAGCACAGATGTTCATGCCCCTGCTGGTAGTGAATTGACAGGAGCTCAAGTACTTGGGGATCACTTAGATAATCGTAATTTAGTGGATACACATACATATGTTTGGCAAGGGACACCAATTACCAACAACTTAACAGTGCGCTACATCGATACTGATCGCAACAATGCGCTGATTGATGCAGCAACCTTTACTTTGCCAGAAGCTGGGGCATACCAAATTGACCAACCAAAATTGAATGCTTTGTATGCTCAAGGTTATGAACTGGTACCTGGGGCTAATGATTATAGTCAAGGAACGAACGCTGCGGCAGATTCTGAAGTAACTGTCCGGTTGCGCCATAAGATTATTGATCGTCAACAAACGGTTTATGTGGCCTCAGTAGTGCATTATAAGTATGCTGACGGTGCCAAGGCAGCTCCAGATCATTTGACACGGATTCCTTTTGATGGCGTTGATCATATCGACCAAGTGATCAATAAGTCAATTGGGACGGATTTTGCGACAACACCAAAGCAGACTGAAGCAATTGAATCACCAGTGATTGCCGGTTACGTGGCTGACAAGTCAACGAGTGCTGTTTTGCCAGTGCAATATAATATGGGCACTGTACAACAAAACGTGACCTATACACGTGCAACTGCTACTGAAGGCACAGCGCAATTGACGGTACATTACCTTGATCATGATGATGCTGATAAGGAAGTTGGCCGTTTGGCACTGGATGGCCAAATTGGTACGCGTTATCAAACTGATGATTCAAAGGCCTATCAAGACTTAATCAAGCAAAACTATGAATTCATTTCAGGTGATGATGGTTGGTTGAAGGGTGAATTTGACCAAACCAAGGACATTTATGTCCGCTTAGGTCACAAAACAGAAATTACACACCACTATTTGTTTGGTACGCAACGCTTTATTCACTATCAATTTGAAAATGGTGATAAGGCGGCTGATGATTCTATCCAAGGTAGTGAATTAACAGGAACTGAGACCACTGACTTGGTAACTGGGCACGCGACTACGGTCTGGGATACAGTGCAATTTGATGCGGTGGATTCACCGGTGATTGCCCACTTTGCACCCGATCAAGCCAGGGTTGCTACGGCCTTTGCTGATCATAATGGCCCACTCGATACTGAAGTAACGGTGACGTATCATCCCGCTATGAATGTCAACGTGCATTATATCGACACAGAAGCTGATAATGCTGAAGTTGGACTGGTAATCAATGCTGGGCAAGATGGGGATGATTACGTAACTGATCCTAAGCAACTCGAAGCATTGTATGCTGCTGGGTATGAATTCCTTGATGGTGATAAAGAAGCTAACCAAGGTACCTTTACTGATAACGATCAAGATGTGTACGTGCATTTGGGTCACAAAAAGCTCAGCGAAGACGTTACAGCAACTAAGACACGTAAGATTGAATATCGTTATTCAGATGATTTGGCGACGTTTGTGGTGAAGCCAACGGTTCAAACGTTGACATTTGCTGGGGTGAAGACGACTGATTTGGTAACGCAAAAGAGCACCACAGTGTATGAAGATGGAACCAAGACATTCCCTGAAATTACGGTACCAACGATTAAGGGTTACACAGCTGATGCTACAACCGTACCAAGCCAAACCATCTCAGTTAACGGTGGTGGCGTTGATCGCACGATTAAGTTTAGAAAAGATGAAGTAAATAAGGATCAAGCTCGCCTGACATATCACTTCATCGATGCTGATAACAACAACGAAGAAATCACGCGTGCCGTTAGTGTCATGCCAACTGGAGAGCCATCAAAGGATTACACGGCGATGAACGTGTTGGATACTTTGCTCAAGCCAATGGGCTATGTGCATGAATCTGGGCCAATCACCGTGACGGAAACCTTTGCTCAAGATACTGATTACTACGTGTATGTTAAGCATGCCGTTGTTGACGAGGCAGTGACTAAGGATGTTAAGCGGACGATTCAATATAAGTATGCAAATGGTGCCACGGCAAATCCTGCTGTTGAACAAACGGTGGACTTTAATGGGACTAAGCATATCGACCAAGTGACTCAGGCTGAAACTTTTGATTGGGACACCATTACTAAAGAATTTGGTGAAGTTGTATCACCGGAAATCAACCAATACACGGCAAGTGAAGCTAAGGTTGGAGCTTCTACGGTAACGGGTGCTGATCAAGATCAAACCATCACCGTGACGTATACTAAGTCAGCTAGTGCAGCCACCACGACGATTCATTATTTGGATGGTAGTCAAGATGGCAAGGAATTGGCTGCAGTGACTAATCATGGTCGTGTGGGTGAAAACTATACTACTGACACGATGACGTTAAAGAACTTGTTGGCCCATGGTTATGTGGTTGAACATAGTGATGAGGGTGCTGTGATTGGAACTTATAGTCAAGCAAGTAAGGACTATTATGTGACTTTGGCCCACGGAATTGAAGCAACGCCATTGACTAAGACGGTATCGCGGATTGTGCATTTCCGCTTTGAAGACAAACCTGAGGAATCAGCTGCACCTGATCGCGTACAAAGCGTGACCTTTACGGGAACTAGTTATTATGACAAGGTGACTAACCAAACTGTTAATGAATGGGATAATCCAACACAACAAGAGTTCACAAATGTTAATGCGCCTGAAGTGTTGAATTTCACAGCCTTAACCGCTGGCTTAGTGACGATGCCTGTATCACCATTTGATGATGATACAGAATTGACAATTTATTATAAGCACACTTCTGCTACCAACACCGTGCATTATTTGGATTTGGACGCTGATAACAAAGAAATCACCGCTGAAGTTAACAATGGTAACCTCGGTGATCGTTATGAAACTGGTTTGAATGACAAGGCTTTGCCAAAGTTGTTGGCGGCTGGTTACGAATTTGTTAGCGCTGATGATAATTATGATCAAGGCCTCTTCACAGCTGATGGACCAGCTAATTTGTATGTCCATTTGCGGCATAAGCACACCGATGAACAAGCCATCCGTTATGTAACGCGGACGATCCATTATCAATTTGCCAATGGTGAAGAAGCTGCGGATAAGCAAGTGCAAAGCTTGAAGTTTGAAGGGCAAAAAGATACTGATTTGGTGACTAAGCATCAAAGTATTGATTGGGATATGACACCACAAGTGTTTGATGCCATTGAAACACCAACGATTAAGGGCTATACCGCAAGCAAGGCAGTCATTGACAAGGCCCAAGTTGTAGCCACGGATGCTGACATCGATACAAAGGTTGTCTATGAAGCTGATTTGGCACCAACAACCATCCAAGTGCACTACTTGGATGCTGATGACAACAATGCTGAAGTTGGCAAGACCACCAATGCAGGTAATATTGGTGACAAATACCAAACTGACGATGCAACTTTGAATGGGTTGTTAGCAACTGGTTATGAATTTGTCGATGGTGATGAAGGCTTTGATGCTGGTATTTATACTGGCGATAAGGATCTGTATGTACATTTGTCACACAAGCATGACAAGTCTGATGTAACCCGGACGGTGTCCCGGACAATCCATTATAACTTTGCAACTGGTGGTACGGCTGCTGATGATGTCATCCAATCTGAAACCTTTACTGGTTCAAAGGACACTGATTTAGTAACCAATCTGTCAAAGTACAGTTGGGATACTAAAAACGCAACTTTGCCAGAAGTGGTATCACCATACGTCAATGATTTCACCCCAGATAAGGGGAGTGTCCATGAATTGTATGTTACCCCAAATACTAAGGACTCTGATGTTAACGTGACATACCATAGCGATGCCGATATTATCGGGGTTAAGGTGCATTACATCGACGCTGATGCCGGCAATGCTGAAGTTGGTCTCCAAACTGCCAAGGGCTTAGTAGGTACAGACTATACGATTGATTCAAGCACACTTGATGATTTGAAGGACAAAGGCTATGTGGTCTTTGCTGCCGATGAAAATTCAGCAGATGGTCGCTTTACTGAAAACAAAGACGTGCACGTGTATTTGAAGCATGCGATTGTGGATGAGAATTTTGAACACACAACGACCCGGACGATTCATTATCAATTCTCTAATGGGCAAACTGCCGCTGATGATGTCGTGCAAGCTGCTGAATTTAATGGCGTGAAGCACATTGATAAGGTAACTGGACTTTACAAGGTTGATTGGGATCAAGAAGAAAAAGAGTTGGCTGAAGTTGCTTCACCAACCATTGACGGATATTTGGTTAACAAGGCAACCGTGGCTGCAAGAACGGTTACTGGACATCAAAAGAACAGTGAAGTGACGGTTAAGTATTATAGTACCGATGAAGTCGTGCAATTAAACGTGCACTACATCGACACGGATAACCATAATGCTGAAGTCGGCAATGTAATTGAAGCTGGTGGTAAGGGTGAAGCCTATACGACTAATACAGCAAACTTGAATGCCTTATTGGCACAAGGTTATGAATTGGTAGCTGAGGATGCCGGTGCCCAAGCTGGAATCTTTGAGACTAGCAAGGATATCAACGTTTACTTGAAGCATGCTGTAACTAAGGAAGCTACTACAAAGACCATCAAGCGGACAATTCATTATCAAAATACCAATGGAACCAAGGTTGCTGAAGACAAGGTGCAAGCCGTAACCTTCCAAGGTAACAAGGTGTTTGATAAGGTCACACAAACCATCACTGCTGAATGGTTAACTGGCGAACAAACGCTTGAGGCTGTTGAATCACCAAGCATTGCAGGCTTTGTGCCAACGTTGAAGACTGTTGCAACCCGTGTGGTGCAAGGTACTGATGCGGACGAAGACGTCTTTGTGACTTACCAAGCTGAAAATACGCCAGTGGCTACGGTGACTAACACCATTCATTACCTAGATGCCGACAATGGCAACCGTGAAGTTTCAAAGGCGGTTGTGATCGGTAATACGGGCGACAAGTATACAACTAATTCAATTACTTTGGACAAGTTGTTAGCAAGTGGCTATGAATTTGTGGCTGGGGATGCTGGTTATGATCAAGGTGTATTTACAAGCAATCAAGACATCAATGTTCATTTGAAGCATCACATCTCAACTAAGGCTATCTCAAAGCAAATTTCACACACGGTGCGCTTCTTGCTTGAAAATGGCCATGAAGCTGCTGATGATCAAGTCGCAACAGTTACCTTTAATGGAACTGTCCAGACTGATGATGTGACGGGTGCACAAAGTGTTGCCTGGGCACAAACTGAATTGACTACACCTGCTAGCGCTGTACCAACCATTGCTGGGTACACACCCAACAAGACTAAGCTGGCTGGTTACACTATCAAGGTTACGGATGGCAACAGTGTTGAAGTTGTGACTTACGCAAAGGATGCGGTACCAACGCCAACGCCAACACCAACACCAACGCCAACGCCAACGCCAACACCAACACCAACACCAACGCCAACGCCAACACCAGATAATGGTGGGGATGGGACTGGGGTGACGACACCGGTAAATGATGGCAATACGCCGGCAGCTGGTGACACGGCAGCAACTGACAATTCAGCAGCCACTGATGCAAAAGACGCCAAGGATATCAAGGATGCTAATGCAGATGGTAAGGACGTCAAGATTAACGACAATGCCCAAGATGCAAGCGAGACTGATGAACCTGAAAAGGTCGTTGAGCAAGATTCGGGTTGGCTCTGGGGTGTCTTGGCTACACTGGGAATTGCCACTGGTGGATTATTCTTTGTAAAGAAGCGTCGCAAGCAAGAGGAAGAAGCTAAGTAGTTAAATTCCATAAAATTGCTCAATCAATGTGAGGCTAGGTAGCAAACTATTAATTGAATGAGGATTTAGCATGTTTGATTCGAAAATGAAACATTTACCAATTATTACCATTCTCTATATTGTGTTTAATATCGTGGTATATTTTTGGATGTCACATACATCAGGAGTTAACCCGTTTTCAGGGCCATCTGCTGCTCAAATTATGCAATTCAATCATCAAACTTTAGGTGCTGATCCGGATTTGATTGTCGCCTCGATGTTCAAGACCTTTGAGCATGCTAGCTTTCAACATCTCGTGGTTAATTCATGTGAGATATTGATTGTTGGCGGGGTTATTGAATCCTTCTTGGCACGCTCGATGTACTTACTTTTTATTTTAGTTTGTATGTTAGTAGTTGGGGTAGCCGTGCACGAAACCACGACTACCCTCACGATTGGGGCGTCAGGGATTGAATATGGCATGCTGACCCTCGTCTTGCCCATCATGTCGATGGAAGTACTCATCTATAAGAAAATTTGGTTACTGATCCCGATTGGCCTAGTGTTGCTACTCGCTGGTGGCCTGTTGTATGCTTCATTTAAAGATTCGAGTATTTCAGCAGTTGGCCACATCACTGGGATGGCCACGGGTTATGCATTTGGTTGCTTTGTGGCCGGCTTACATGTGGATTTGCAAAAACGGATTGCTAATCATACTGGGATTGAACCCAGTGTGGCGGCAGTGCAAGTTATAGATTAATTGAATTCAAAAGTTCACGCTCATTTGGGCGTGAACTTTTTTGTAGTTTGATGCCAAAAAAAACACCACGTCATAAAATCACGTGATGGTTTAATAAAAATTATTGATTAACGATAAACCCAGTAGTTACCATCTTCAGCTAACAATTCATCAGATGCTTTAGGTCCCATCGTGCCAGAAATGTAGTTAGGGAATTCAGCTTGTTGTGAATCCCATTGCTTTTGAATGGCATCGACGAACTTCCAGGCAATCGCTACGTCGTTCCAAGCAGCGAAGTTAGAACCATCGCCGTTCATAGCGTCGTGAATCATGCGCTCGTATGGTTCAGGCGTACGTTCCATATCAAGGTATGAAACTTCCCACTTCATCGTATCGATGCGAGTATTAAATTCAGACGTAGTGTCCTTAGCGTTAATGCGGAACTCGATGCCCCCCTTAGGATCAATCAAGATTGATAGCACGGGGTTTTCAAGGGCAATATCATCACCAAAGATACTCAAGCCCTTTTTAAAGACCACGTCGACACGGGTTTGCTTTGACTTCAAACGCTTTCCGGTCCGGATGTAGAATGGCACACCATCCCAACGCGCAGAACGGAACTTCAAGCGGCCAGCCACGAAGGTGTCGTTTTGTGAACCCTCAGGCACGCCATCTTCGTCCAAATACTTAATTTGTGTACCGTCAATATTTTCGCCGTATTGACCGCGGACAAAGTTCTTGTCCACGCGGTCAGCATTATAGATGTCCAATGAATTAAAGGCTACGTTCTTGGCAGCGCGGATATCCTTGTCAGTAAATGATGTGGGCTTTTCCATAGCGAGCCAACCAACAATTTGCATTGTGTGATTTTGCACCATGTCACGTAAAGCACCAGCCGTATCGTAATAACCAGCTCGTTCTTCAACCCCTAAGACTTCTGAAAGCGTCACTTGGATGTTTTGGATATATGACTTATTCCAAGCGGCGTCAAACAATGGATTACCAAAGCGAATCGCCGCGATGTTTTGGACCATTTCTTTACCAAGGTAATGGTCGATTCGGAAGATTTGATCTTCGTCGAATACTTCATTTAAATCATTGTTCAATTCTTCAGCGGTTTCATAACTAGTTCCGAATGGCTTTTCAATCATAAGCCGGTTGAATTCACCGTTGTCAGTGATGAGGCCTTCAGACTTCAATAATTTAGCAATTGTGGCAAAGAAGCGGGGAGCCACTGACATGTAGTAAATTCGGTTGCCCTTAAGCTCGTATTGCGCTTCTAATTCGTTGTTTAAGGCTAACATATCAGCATAGCCATCTGCATTGCCAACATCTAATTTGATGTAACGGAAATGAGAGATAAAGGCTTTAGCATTGTCTTCATCTTCGACCGAGTGATTGATTGACTCACGCACCATGTCGTGGAATTCAGCTTGTGTCAAATCGGCACGTGAAGTTCCAACAACTGCAAAGTGTTCTTGAAGATATCCCTTTTTGTATAAATTGTAAACTGATGGATATAACTTTCGCTTGGCGAGGTCGCCAGTTCCACCAAAGAACGTCAACAATGTGGTGATTTCTGCGGGCATGATAAACTCCTTCTTCCTACGTGTTGAATAAGTATCCGTCTAATTGATAAATTGATTATAACATTTTTTACATCAAATTGCTTATAAAATGTAAAAAGTTTTCAAAAAGTTTTTATTGATTCTCATTGAGCATCGCATTGGCAAAGAAACGCGTTGCTTTGACGGCGTTTTTCCAACCAGCAAGTAAGCTCGCACGTTTTTCATTTGGCATCGCTGGGACAAAGGTCCGCCCTTTGGTAGTCAGGGTCGCCAAATCGTCAATCGAGTGCCAATAACCAACTGCTAAGCCAGCTAAGAACGCGACACCTAAGGGCGTAGTGTCCTCATGAAGTGAACGTTCAACGGGAAGATTGGTAATATCGGCTTGGAATTGCATTAGATATGGATTTCTTGACACGGTGCCATCAGCCTTAATCACTTCTAAGGGATGCTTAGTTTCAAGTCGCATAATTTGTAAAATATCAGCAGTTTGATAAGCGATCGATTGGACAGTGGCTTTAATGAAGTCATTTTTGTCAGTCCCCCGCGTGAGGCCAAACGCCGTACCCCGGGCATGTGGATCCCAATAGGGGGCACCTAAACCAGAAAAGGCGGGCACGACATAAACTTCGTCGTGATTGGTTGATAATTCAGCCGCTTCCCATGTGTCGGGCATATCTTTGATGACACCAAGTCGCTCATGCAACCATTGAATGGCCGAACCTGCCGCAAAGACCGAACCTTCTAGGGCATAAACTGGTTTGTCATCAATTTGATAGGCAATCGTTGAAACCAAGTTATTATTTGATTCAGTTGGTGTATCACCAGTATTCATCATCAAGAAGGTCCCGGCCCCAATGGTCGTTTTAACGGTGCCGGGCTTGTAACCCAGTTGCCCAATCAAACCCGCATTTTGGTCACCAATAATGGCCGTGATGGGAACTTGACCACCAAAGAATTGCATGGCATTGGTCACCGCAAGCTCACCCGATGATTTAGTAACGGTGGGTAACATCGAAGCCGGAATGTTGAAGATTGCTAATAATTCTGCGTCCCATTCTAATGTATGAATGTTAAACAACATGGTCCGCGCTGCATTGGAGACGTCAGTAATGTGGGATTGGCGGTCTGTTAAATTCCAAACCAGCCATGAATCAACCGTCCCAAAGATTAAATCGCCTGCTTCGGCTAATGCTTGGGCACCCTCAACCTGATCTAAAATCCACCGAATTTTAGTAGCGGAAAAATAGGCACTGATCGGCAAACCGGTTTTACTTTTGATTAAATTGGCGTGGCCAGCTTTTTGAATTTGCTCAGCGACGGGTTGTGACTGAGTCGATGACCATACGACGGCATTATAAATTGGTTGGCCAGTGTGGCGGTTCCAGATAATCGTCGTTTCTCGTTGGTTGGCAATACCCAAAGCTTTGATATCATCGACATGAATGCCGGCATTAATCATCGTTTCGGCAATCGCGGTTTGAGCCGTGCGCCAAATATCGATGGGTTGTTGTTCAAACCAACCAGAGTGGGGTGAAATTGGGGTGATGGGGACCGATGTTGAAGTTACCCGCCGCGCATTTTGGTTAAATACCGCAACTCTTGTGCTGGTAGTTCCTTGATCGACCGCTAGAATGTATTCGGGACGAGTGATAGCCATAATTTAAGTCTCTTTTCATTGTATCCGTTTTCATTTTTTACTTATGTATAGTATATCAAGGATTGATGCTATGCTAAACTAATAAATCGAAAGTCTTTTCGTTTTTTTGTATTATAGGGGTATAAACATTGAGGGAGTGTGAATAATGGATGGAGTAGGAATTAGAAAAAAATTTAAGCATGTTGAGGTATCGCCGCGTTACTTGTATGTCGCCACGTTGTTTCAAAGTACAGGCGCGTCTTTATTGTGGCCAATCACCACACTTTACATGCACAATGAATTACATGAAAGCATGACTGTTGCCGGAATTGTTTTGATGGCAATGTCGCTCTTAATGATGTTGGGCAGTTGGGTCGGGGGTCAATTATTTGATCGTTGGCATCCATTCAAGGCATTGGTGACGTTTATCTTAATCGCCTTGGCAACCTTGGTGGGACTGACATTTTGGCATAGCTGGCCAACATTTGCGGTCTTTTTGCTAATCATCGGGTTCGCTGATGGGGCAATTTACACGATTTTAAACGCATATACGGCCACTGTGTCATCCATTGATGCGCGGAAAGTGTTTAACTTGCAATACTTGTTTATGAACGTGGGAGTAGTGTTGGGGACGCTACTTGTTGGGTTTATATTTGATCATGGGGTCGCCTATATTTTTGGGGTGGCCGTGATTATGTATATTGTCTTTTTAACAATGGTGTTGTTGCGTTTTAATGTCTCAGGTATGGCGCGGCAGGCAGTGAAAGCTGCAGAAAAGGCGGCTCACACGAATTTTAAAACGCCACATTTAATTTATCTGTTGTTGGGCTTAGTCTTTTCAATGTATGTCGGCTATATTTTATGGGAAACGGTGATTGCAACCCATATGACGGCGTTAGGCTTTTCAACTCAAGAGTATTCAATGTTGTGGACTATCAATGGGGTGGTGATTATTATTGGGCAACTAATTTTGAACCGCTTTGTCGAGCGCTTGCCGTTTAAGTTCACGGTGCTTGGCGGTAGTTTCTTCTTTGCGGTCTCATTTATCTTTTTGATGTTTGCTAACACGTATGCCGAATTTGTCGCGACGTTTATGATTTTGACCGTTGGTGAATTATTAGCTATGCCACAAATTCCAGCGTGGATCGACCGGATTGGTAATCCCGATGCCAAGGGGCAAGAGCAGGGCTATGTGACGATGATGACCTCCTTTGGGCGGGCAGTTGGCCCATTATATGGCGGCGTTATGATTGATAAAGGCTTTCACACCGGTTTGTTCTTGTCTGTCTTTGGCGCCATGTTCTTGTTTATTGTCTTGGCAGGACTAAGCAGTCGGTCGCGAGCGATTCGTAAATAAGTGAAAAATGTTGTTTAAACTAGATTATCTTTCGTTTTTAAAGCATTTTTAACCTTAAATGTTGAACGTTCGTGTTATAATAAACCTATTACAAAACACATTACCGAACGTTCGAGGTTTAAACTTATGAAAACACGCCGTAGTGATCGCTTAGTGGACATGACATGCTATTTGCTAGAACGTCCCCGTACACTTGTTTCTCTAACACAATTTGCTGAACTGTATGAATCAGCAAAATCATCAATTTCAGAAGATTTAACAATTTTAAAGCGCACTTTTCAAGAGCGTGGGATTGGGCTGTTAGAAACCATCCCTGGCGCTGCGGGTGGTGCGCGCTTTACACCATATATGGTAAAAAGTGACGCTGAAGACTTTGTGGCTTCATTAGTAAATGAAATCAATGATGAAACCCGTGTCTTGCCTGGTGGGTATGTTTATTTATCTGACTTATTGGGTCAACCATGGGTCCTCCAACGTGTTGGACGTTTGATTTCAACGCAATATTTGCGCGAACCGATTGATGCTGTGATGACCGCCGCAACTAAGGGTGTACCAGTAGCCCAAGCGGTCGCTGAAAACTTGAATGTACCGTTTGTGATTGTCAGAAACGATACCAAAGTTACTGAAGGGCCAACGATGTCAGTCAATTATGTCACTGGTCAATCACAACGCCTCGAAAAGATGGAACTGTCACGGCGCTCATTGCCAATGGGTTCACGCGTTTTGATTGTCGATGACTTCATGAAAGCTGGTGGGACGATTCGTGGGATGGCTTCATTGGTTAAAGAATTTGAAGGTACAGTGGTTGGAGTGGCTGTTGTCGCTGAAGGCCGCGTTGAGCATCGCGTGATCGACAAGTACACGTCATTAGTGCACGTTGATACGAATAAAGACAATGGTTCAATCAATGTCCGTCCAGGTAATTATGCTCAAGAAGTTTATATTGCTGGGAATGCGACAGAAGCACGTAAGTAATTCAATTAATAATTAGAAAGAGAATAATATGTCACGATATGTCATCATTTTAGCGGCCGGTAAAGGGACGCGCATGAAGTCGGCATTACCAAAGGTGCTCCATCAAGTTGGGGGCAAGCCAATGGTTGATTTAGTCTTGGACACGGTATTGGCCGCGGGTGTTACCCAAGTTGTGACGGTGGTGGGCCATGGCGCTGACCAAGTCCAAGCAGCAGTTGCAGATCGATCAGAAGTTGTTTTACAAGCCGAACAATTGGGAACCGCCCACGCAATTCAAATGGCGGAACCGATTTTAGGAGCTGCCAATGGAGCAACCTTGATTGCCTCTGGGGATGCGCCATTATTTGAATTGGCGACGTACCAAGCTGTCTTTGATTTTCATGAGCAAGCCGGTAATGCAGTTACGGTCTTAACGGCTGATGCACCCAACCCATTTGGGTATGGGCGCATTATTCGTGATGAAGTCGGCAATGTGATTCGCATCGTTGAACAAAAGGATGCAACGCCACAAGAAGCCGCTGTTACTGAAATCAATACGGGCGTGTACGTTTTTGACAACCGCCTGCTATTTGAGGCCTTGGCCCAAGTTAACAATGACAATGCCCAAGGTGAATATTATTTACCAGATACCCTAGAAATTCTACGCAATGCTGGGCATACCGTTGGTGCGTATACGATTAATGATTTTGCTGAATCAATGGGTGTTAATGATCGGGTGGCCCTTGCACAAGCCAATCAAGTTTTGCGGGCACGGATTAATGAATACCATATGCGCAATGGGGTGACCTTGATTGACCCAGCCAACACCTATATCGATGTTGATGTGACTATCGGCGCCGATACGATTATCGAACCTAATGTGTATTTGCAAGGTAAGACGCAAATCGGTGAACGGGTCTTAATCACGGCTGGTTCACGCTTGGTTGATGCATTTGTCGGTGATGACGTGCAAATTGACGCATCGCATTTGGAAGAAGCCGAGGTCCATGCAGAAGCTACAGTTGGGCCGTTTGCACATTTGCGCCCAGCTTCAGTCTTGGCTGAGCGCGCACATGCGGGAAACTTTACTGAGATGAAGAAAGCGTATCTCGGGGTAGATTCAAAAATGGGGCACTTGTCATATCTAGGTGATGCGACCGTGGGTGACGACGTTAACATTGGTGCCGGCACGATTTTTGTCAATTACGACGGCAAAAACAAATGGCATTCCAATGTTGGTGACCGCGCCTTTATTGGATCTAATTCAAAAATTGTTGGCCCGGTTAATATTGGGGATGAAGCCTTTATTGCAGCAGGATCAACGATTACTGATAACGTACCAACGCATGCAATGGGCATCGCGCGTGCGCGGCAAGTGACTAAGCTGGATTTTTGGAATCGTACGCCTTTGCACGAAAAATTTGATGACGTTGATTCGTCAAAGCAAGCAGCAAGTGATGCTTTGGCAGCCTTTATGCAAAAATTTATTTAAGCTAAACACGGGGCCTGCGGGGCTTCGTGTTTTTTGTTGCACCGCTGTAATGGAAATTGTTGCGTAAAAACAGTACAATAATACTAACTAATTACCGTTAGCACGATGACGTGTTAAATGATGGAGGATGACATGGCAACTTATGCGGATCCGCATTTGAAAATATTTTCACTAAGCGGCAATCGCCCACTGGCTGAGAAAATCGCAGCTTCAATTGGGGTCGAGCTTTCAGCGATTAATATCGCACGTTTTAGTGACGGTGAAATTCAAATTAACATTGAAGAATCTGTCCGTGGTGACAATGTTTACATTATTCAATCAACATCAGCCCCCGTTAATGATAATTTGATGGAATTGATGATTTTGATTGATGCCTTACGCCGGGCCAGTGCAGCGACAATCAACGTGGTTTTGCCATACTATGGTTATGCCCGCCAAGATCGTAAGGCCCGTTCACGCGAACCAATTTCAGCTAAGTTAGTTGCTAACATGTTGACAATGGTTGGTGCTACGCGTGTCTTGGTACTTGATTTGCATGCGGCGCAAATCCAAGGCTTCTTTGACATTCCAGTCGATCATATGGCTGGAGCTGCCAAGCTGGCTGATTATTTGATTACTAGTGGCATTGCCGATGAAAATACGATTGTCGTGTCACCTGACCACGGTGGTGTGACGCGTGCTCGTCAGTTAGCTGAATTGTTAGGTTCTGAAGAGCCCATTGCCATTATTGACAAGCGTCGTCCAAAGGCTAATGTGGCACAAATCATGAATATCATCGGTAATGTGAAGGGCAAGCGCGCCATTATGATTGATGACATGATTGACACGGGTGGAACTATTACCCAAGGGGCCCAGAAGTTAAAGGATGAAGGGGCAGCTGAAGTTTATGTCGTTGCTACCCATGCGGTCTTCTCAGGTAAGGCTAAGGACAATTTGCAAAATTCAGTCTTTGAGAAAGTAATCGTAACTGATTCGATTGATTTACCTGAAGAAAAGAAGTTCCCTAAGTTGGTGCAAGTTACTGTTTCTGATTTGATTGGTGAGGCGATTGTCCGCATCAATGAAAACAAGGCAGTTTCACCATTGTTTAGGAATCGTTTCCACGCACAAGATAAATAAACATTAATATATAGGACTGTCACTTATTAAGGGGCAGTCATTTTTTTGGTTCTGAGAATAAGCCTATGAATGATAAATAAATCAAATTCTAATTTTATTAGATTTTAATTTTCGTAATTTAGTACGACTACGGTTTTGATTTGCAGCTTGATATACCAAGGGGCTAAACGTATTGAAAAATAATGCTAATCATTAAAATGCACACCTGATTTAAAAACAAAAATTAAAATGCACTTGTTTTCTCATATGAATAGTGCTACATTTAGGTGCATGAATAGTTTTGCAGTTGTCAGTGAAAATAAATTCACGACAATTGTTGCCATTCAGCAATGTGGTGTTTAGCACCATGCACATAGCTACCCCTTTCACGCGTGAACATTTTAAGGGTTACCCGATGGCCTTATAATAGGCCGATATCGTTTTTTGTCTCTTTATGTGAGTTTTAGACGCCGGTGTTAAATTCATATAAATTTGCAAATCTATCGCACAATGCAGAGTGTCAATATTAGCATTGTTAATGTTGATCAACAGCATTATACATAAATGGGAGGAATTCCATGAAGCGAAATAAATTACTCACGGGCATGTTGACTGCTATTGTCGTTGGAAGTATTGTAATTAATGCGACTGTTGATGTGAACGTGCACGCTGACGCTAAGGTTGCAACCTCAGTTAACAACGATGTGGCTTCTGTAAGTCAAAAAACCATTGATATTGCAGATCAGTATGTTGTCGTAAAAAATAATCAATATGTATTTGAGGCTCCAGTCAATAGTGGCCTTTCAGATCAACAAATTACAGAAATTACAACTAAAATTTCTCAAGCTAACAACAATGTTACTGATCATGGAATGACAATTAATCCAGATACTAAATCAGTTGTTCAGACTAGCGATAGTTTAAATGATGCAGGAATAACTGTTGAAAAACTGGAAGGACATCTGCTTTCTAAAGGGACGACTTACCATAATGGTTCAAACTATATTCATGCCTATTGGTGGGGGTATAGGATTGGCCTTTCTAGATCGTTGTTGCGTAGTGCAAGTCCTGCCTTAGCTTTTGCTGCTGCGTTTCCGTATGATAAATGGATTCCTATTGGCTGGGTAATTAGTGTGGCGTGTGCAGCAGTTAGCTGGGGAACAAATTCAATTCCTGGTGGAATCGTCTTTAATTATAGTGGAATACCTGGAACGCCATATGGAACAATTTGGTCAGTGGGGTGGCAATGATGAATAAAGTAATTCCAATCGGGGACTATCTTGTAAGAGGCCTATTCATGCTACTTGGAATAGCTCTATTACAAAAATATAGCGCAGATCCGTTTATCGTGTTTACCGCTGCATGTATTATTATCTTTAATCTTTTAACGATGTTTTTTGATCGTAATTATCAGAAAAAACATAAATAAAAGTAAATTCATGCATTGGTTAATTTGCTAAACGTCCCCAGCATATGCCATAAAGCATCGTTGCCGGCCAAAAACCGGTCGACAATGCACATTTGCATAGTGCAAACCTCGATTTTTAGCTTGCAACGGGCAACATTTACTGGTAGAATAATTGATTGTGAGTTACACACGCTTTGTGTGCAATTTGCTCCTTGCCGGCAGGATTTGTCGGCCATAGACCAAAAGGAGGTACATTATAATGTACGAATTGACTTACATTATTCGCCCTGATATGGAAGCTGATGCAAAGACTGCATTGGTAGAGCGTTTCGACGCTATCTTGAAGGACAATGGTGCAGAGATTGCCAAGTCAGCTGACTGGTCATCTCGTCGTTTCGCTTACGAAATCGCTGGATACCACGAGGGTGTTTATCACATCGTGAACTTCAGTGCTTCAGATGACGCTGCCATTAACGAATTTGATCGTTTGGCAAAGATCTCACAAGATATCTTGCGTCATATGGTTGTTAAGCGCGAAATTGCAGCAGCTAAGTAATTAACTGTTGTACAATTGCTAAGTTTTTAACTAGATAAGGGGACTACTATGATCAACCGTGTTGTTCTTGTTGGACGTTTGACGCGTGACGTTGAATTACGTTACACGACATCTGGAGCTGCTGTGGGTACTTTCGCATTGGCAGTTAACCGTGACTTTACAAACGCAAATGGTGAACGCGAAACTGACTTCATCAACGCCGTGATTTGGCGCAAGTCAGCGGAAAACTTTGCTAACTTTACTTCAAAGGGCTCATTAGTGGCTGTTGAAGGTCGTTTGCAAACGCGTAACTATGAAAACCAACAAGGGACACGTGTGTATGTCACAGAAGTCGTTGTTGATAACTTCACCTTGCTTGAAACGCGTGCCGAATCTGAAGCACGTCGTTCAAGTGCTGGAGCTAACAATAACAATAATTTCGGTGGGAATACTGGCAGCTTTAGTGCCGCACCTACACAAAACCCATTCGGTGAAGCTAATGCTACATCAAATGGCAATGTGTTTGGTGGTGCACAAGCTGCAACGCCTACCAACAATGATCCATTTGCAGGTCAAGGTCAGGAAGTTAACCTTTCTGATGATGATTTGCCATTCTAGTTAGAACCATTGTCACTAAAGACTTTATTCTATCAGGAGGATATTAATCATGGCACAACAACGTCGTGGTGGCGGACCTCGTCGCCGTCGTAAGGTTGACTTTATCGCAGCCAACCATATTGAATATGTTGACTACAAGGACACAGAATTGTTGGAACGTTACATCTCAGAACGTGGTAAGATCTTGCCTCGTCGTGTAACTGGTACTTCAGCTAAGAACCAACGTAAAGTTACGACTGCTATTAAGCGCGCTCGTATCATGGGACTTTTGCCTTTCGTTGCAGAAGACTAAGCTTTACACAAACACTCAGGAATTTATTTCTGGGTGTTTTTTTGTGCAGCAATCAAAAAAAATGATAAAACTGGACGAGCGCTACTAACTAAATGTTAGAAATATTCACAGCAAAATGTGAATAAAATGCAACTATTTCAAAGAAAATGCACTTATTCTGTAATGTAAGCAACTGAAAAACGTGTAATATGATACAATGTACTTTGTAAACACCCGCATAAGGAGTTCAACATTATGAATAAAATTTTAGTCGTTGATGACGAAAAACCAATCTCAGATATTATCAAATTTAATCTTACTAAAGAAGGTTATGATGTAATCGTTGCTATGGACGGACGTGAAGCATTGGAGTTGTTTGAAGAAGAAGCTCCCGACCTTGTTTTGTTGGATCAAATGTTGCCCGAAGTTGATGGAACCGAAGTGCTCCGTCAAATCCGGACCAGTTCACAAACCCCAGTAATCATGGTTACGGCCAAGGATTCAGAAATCGATAAGGTTTTGGGGCTTGAAATGGGGGCTGATGATTATGTCACTAAGCCATTTTCAAATCGTGAATTGTTAGCCCGAATTAAGGCTAACTTACGCCGCCAAACCACTGTGGTGGGCGGTGCAACACTTGGGGATAATGGCGACATTAAAATCGGATCTTTGACGATTCACCCAGATGCTTACATGGTGTCAAAAAATGGGCAAGATATCGAATTGACGCATCGTGAATTTGAATTGTTGCACCATTTGGCTAAGCATATTGGCCAAGTTATGACGCGTGATGATTTGTTGCAAACTGTCTGGGGGTACGATTACTTTGGTGACGTGCGTACAGTCGATGTGACGGTCCGTCGAATTCGTGAGAAGATTGAAGATACACCAAGCCATCCACAAATTTTGATGACGCGCCGTGGTGTCGGTTATTATTTAAAAGCATCTGAAGAATAAATATTGCAAAGGTTGGTGTTGTTTTAAGTATGCACTGACCTTTTTGCTTACAGTAAGCTAGTTTAGGAGTACAAGGGTAAATGGGAAAAAAGATTAAATTTTTCTCTTCGATACATTTTAAAATTGCTTTGGTGTTCACCTTGACATTAGTTGTCACGTTGGAATTAATCGGAGCCTTTTTTATCAGGCAATTAGAACAACGTAGCTTGGCTGATTTTAGGCAACAAATTGCTTTGCCAGCCTATGCAAGTGATGCGATTTTACAACAATTAGAAAGTAAAAGTGAAAAAACCGGCGAAGTTAACTCGAATATCCATAATTTATTGACCTCGATTAATAACGCCAGTATTGCTGATATTAAGGTTGTGGATGCTGAAGGTGTCATTCGAGGCACCAGTGATATTAACAATCAGGATGAAGTTGGTCAAAAAACCACGGATTCAAATTTAAAGGCGGTTATTTCAGGTGGTAAATATCTGAAAAATCCCATTGAAAAACGGGGCAATAACCGGTATCAAACGATTATTAGTCCACTGGTGAGTTCCGTGGATGGTGAAAACAATGTCATTGGAGTTATCAAAGTCAGTGCCAATTTAGAGTCGGTTTATGATAATCTGCATGGCATTGCGATGATTTATTTTTCAGCTTCCATGTTAGCGGTTGTGCTGGGGATTATTATGGCCGTGATTATTTCGCGAGCGTTAACCAAGCCAATCTCAGAAATCAGCCAACGAACCACGCGGATTGCCCAAGGGGATTATTCGGGGGAGATTTTGGTGCGCAGTAGTGACGAAATCGGTGAGCTTGCTGAAAATGTTAATTTATTGGCCCAACGCATCGAAGAAACCACTAATTCAAGTGAGTTTGAGCGACGTCGGCTGGATTCGGTCCTCGAACACATGACCGATGGAGTTATTGCCACTGATCGACGTGGATTAATAAATATCATTAATCCCGCGGCAGTTAATTTGGCCGGCTTTGATAGTGCACATCAAGTGATTGAAAAATCAATCTTGGATGTTTTGCATTTGGGTGATTCCATGACGTTGCGTGAGTTGTTAGACAATCAAGGCGATTTGTTAATTGACTTTACTAATGACAAACGCCAATTGGTTATCCGGGCATACATCAGTACGATTCAACGTGCTTCGGGCTTTATTTCAGGGTTGGTCATTGTCTTACATGACGTCACGGAACAACAACGCATTGATGAAGAACGCCGACAATTCGTGTCTAACGTTTCCCATGAATTACGGACACCATTAACATCGGTTAAATCTTATATTGACGCGCTGCAAGAAGGCGCGCTTGAAGATCCAGAAATTGCGACGAGCTTTTTAGCGGTCGCGCAAAATGAAACGACACGAATGATTCACATGATTAACGATTTGCTTGAATTGTCACGCATGGATCAAGGAACCATGAATATGGAGCTCGAATTTGTGAATTTGGGTGAATTATTTAATTATATTTTAAACCGCTTTGATATGATCATTTCAACGGATCAACAACCGGAAAAGAACTATACAATTCAACGCGAGATTTCACCTGATCAAATTTGGGTTGAACTTGATACGTCTAAGTTTACCCAAGTGATTGATAATATCATGAACAACGCCATCAAGTATTCACCCGATGGTAGTGTGATCAATGTGATGATGGAACATACTGATTCACATGTGATTTTGAGTATCAGTGACCAAGGGTTGGGAATTCCACGTAAGGATTTGGGCCACATTTTTGATCGTTTCTATCGCGTTGATAAGGCGCGTTCACGGGCACAAGGTGGCTCTGGTTTAGGACTAGCTATTTCAAAGGAAATCATCGAGCAAGTGCACGGTAATATTTGGGTCGATTCCGTTGAAGGCCAAGGTTCAACTTTCTATATTTCATTGCCATTTACGCCGTATGAAGGTAACAATGATGACTGGGAAGAAGGTGCTTGGGATGAAGTTTAAAAACGGTCTTCAGCGCTTTGGGTACACATTAACCCACTATAAGTTGGTGATTTTTTTAGTCTGGGCCATTTTGTTAAGTCTTGTTTTGTCAGTTATTATGTGGTTTAACTCGGGGCACGTCGATGAAGCCGCACAAACTAATCGGTCAGCGGCCACCTTAACGACGGCAAAATCGTTGAGTAATATTTATTCACCCGAACAATTGTTATACACCGATGAAGCTGGGCAAAGTTCGTCTGTGCTCGACTTTAGGCCCATCAATGCCAAGATCATTCAAGCTTTACAAACTTGGAAAACGGGCTCAATATCACAAGAAAAAGTTTCAGCAGCTAAGTTAGTCAAAATTGTGCAAACGAAAAATACCTTTGTGATTGGGTTTGGAGATGGGGTGGCTGGTTCAGTCGTTAACAAATTGTTTGGAGATCACTTTGGGATACCGAACAATGCGCAAATTTACAGCGTGCAAGTCCCTAAAGCTGCTCAACCGGAAGTAGTTCGCTTTATCGATGACAAGAAAAAGATTGTCTACACTTGTCAGATTAATAAAGCCGACAAGAGTTTGCACAAATTAAATGTACCAAATGATACTGCGGCGATCAAAATCAAGTACGGGGCAGAACATTTGTTGGTGTATTTTATTCAACCAATACAACTGGACACATACACTTATTTGCAAGGAGTCAACAAGATTGATACGTATGTGACGGCGTTATTTGCTAACAGTAAAGAGACGCCCCGTGCATTCCATGTGGGTGATGAATTGGGCTATAACGACGGGGCTAACAAACAATTAAAAGTTAATCCAAGTGACGGTACGTACAAATTTGATTCGTACAATACCAATACGAAGTTAAATTCCTTTGGGGCGCGGTTGCAATCAGCTTACAGTTGGTTAAAAGTTATTCGCCAACTGCCGGATAATTTGTATTATTTTGAGAGTCATGACGAGGGTAAAACCATCAATTTTAGACTCTATGCCAATGGACTGCCAATCATGAATGATAAAGGCTATGGATCGATTACAGTGCAACAAAAAGCCACCAAGCATGTCCAACTTGCATTTTCACAATATATCTTACAAGTCCCCCTCCCATCAACGGACAAACGCGTGGTGACGCTACAACCAACAGCAGTCATTCTTGCCGAATTAAAGCAGGCGGGCTATAGCAAAAAAGCGATCACAAATTTGCGGTTTTGCTATACATGGGAATCGGATAAAAACTATACCGATGCGGTGACTCTTAGACCAGAGTGGTATGTCGAATTAGCAAAAGATGATCAATGGTACGCGGTTGATGAATTGGTTCAACAAGGAGGTAACTAAAATGGATTTTAAAAAAATTTTAGTCATCTTTTTGGGCGTTTTTATCGTGATTGACATTTTTTTAGCAGTGCAAGTTGTGTTTTTTAACGAAACGGCGCGTGATTTAACAACGCCAGATACGGTGTTGACGGAATTGCACAATGATAATATTAGCTTTACCCCACCCAGTACTAAGCATCAAACAGGGGTGTATATTTCCGGTGACTTTAACACTAAGTATCTCAAAAATGAAGTTAAATCAATCCCTGATAAGGCCAAATTTGATGATGCTGAAGGGACGATGACGGTCAAAGTTAGTAATCCTGAAGTCTTGGGTGAAAATTTAACGCAAGCGCAAAAACAAATTTCTAAGTTATTAAAGAGCACGAAAAAAGTGATTGCTGGGAAACAATATGTCTATGACGCCAACATGACGAAAGTGGCAAACACGATGCCACATTCAGGTCATATCTTGATCTATTCGCAAGTATTGGCTGGTAATCGTGAAATCATGGGGGTTGAAGGGCGAATTCAATTCAAATTAACGAGCACTTACGAAGTTGATGAGTACACGCAAAGCTATATTGTTAATGCCCAAGTGCTACGTGATGCCGCGGAAGTCATCTCTGAACAAAATGCGTTAATTGGGTTATATCAATATAATGAGTTGCCCAATAACGGTAAGGTGCTGTGGACTAAACTCGCGTACACGCAGTTGACCACGGTGGAAAAAGACACCATTTTCGTACCCACGTGGGTAGTGGCGGTTGAGAATTCAGCGAACACGGTTTCCGTCTTGCGCGTCAACGCCTTTGATGGCAGCTTGATGAAATAGTAATGGGTAGTCTTAAAAGTGGTAAAATATTGTTAAGTAAAAGTCGAAGGATTGTGCTTTGGCTTTTTATTTTTGAAATGATTGCGGGGGACAGCCGATGAACGATGAATTTAAAATTTCGATTTTGGCTTCCGGGAGCTCAGGGAATACCACCTACATCGAAACGCCCGATCATAAAATTCTCATTGATGCAGGGTTAAGCGGTAAAAAAATCACAGAATTGATGCAACAAATTGGGCGTGACATGACCGATGTGGACAGTTTATTTGTGACGCACGAACATTCTGATCATATTCAAGGCGTGGGGGTCTTGGCGCGTAAGTTTGGGCTTGATGTCTATGCTAATGCCAAAACGTGGGAAGCGATGAGTACCAAAATTGGCGATATCAAACATGAACAAAGGCATCTTTTTGAAGCTGGTGAGACTTTATTACTTGGCGATTTAGATATTGAAAGTTTTGCGGTTTCCCATGATGCTGCCGATCCACAATTTTATGCAATGCATCATGCCAATAAAACGGTGGCGCTCCTCACAGATACGGGCTATGTGACCGATCAAGTCAGTGGAATTATCACCAATGCGGATGCGATTTTGATGGAAGCTAACCATGATCAAGCCATGTTGCGCTATGGCAGTTATTCATGGCCATTAAAGCAAAGGATTTTAGGGGATGAGGGGCATTTGTCAAACGAAGATGGCGCTTTGACCTTAGTGGATGTGATTGGTAATCGGACCAAACAAATTTATTTAGGCCATTTGAGCCAAGAAAATAACCAAAAACCGCTGGCGCATTTGACGGTTGCTTCTATTCTAGAGGAGCACGATTTAGGTGTTGATCACGATTTCACCTTGTTTGATACTGATCCAGACCAACCGACGCAATTGCATGAAATCTAAAAAAAGACATTTTATTTTAAGGGAACTTAAAGCCACGCCACTTAAAATAAAACTAATGATTCAAATACTATGAAATGAGGCATGCGTAATGTTAGAAATTAAGCAACCTGAAAATGACACAACAAACAAGAAAAAATTCATGACACCAATGAAAAAAGTTGCCGTTTTGGCCGGGGTCGTTGGCCTCGTTGGTGGTGGTGTGGGTGCTGCTGGCGTCACTTATCTAGAAAATTCAGAGCTTCTAAATCCCGTGAGTGTTGGGACGACAACGCCAGTTAAAGTCTCAAATAGCAATGTTAAAGGCGACACTGAAGCTACCAAGGCCTTCAACGTGGCTTCTGGGGCGGTTGTATCCGTGATTAATTTGCAAAAGCAACAAGCCACTGGCGCTTATTCAATGTTTGGTGAAACTGAAAGCAAAGATAGCAGCTCTTCAGATAATGATTTAGAAACGGCCTCTGAAGGATCGGGGGTCATCTACAAGAAGTCAGGCGATACAGCCTACATTGTGACCAATAATCACGTTGTCGCTGATTCTAACGCGCTACAAGTTTTGTTGAGTGATGGAACTAAGTTGACGGCCACGTTGGTGGGAACCGATGACATTACTGATTTGGCCGTCTTGAAAGTTAAGGCCGATAAGATTAAAGACATTGCTCAATTTGCCAACTCAAATGAAATCAAGGCCGGCCAAAGCGTTATTGCCATTGGGTCACCCATGGGGTCAGAATATGCAACCTCAGTTACGGCTGGGATTATTTCTGCCACGAAGCGTGAAGTTGCTTCCACTGACGAATCAGGCAACTCGCTAGGGACAGCGACCGTTATTCAAACTGATGCACCAATTAATTCAGGAAACTCTGGTGGTGCCTTGGTGAATATGGCTGGACAAGTGGTCGGCATTAATTCAATGAAATTATCTAGTTCAGGCACAGGTGCGACAATTGAAGGAATGGGCTTTGCTATTCCTTCAAACACGGTCGTGAACATCATTAATCAGTTGGAAAAGACTGGTAAGATTGAACGGCCGGCGCTGGGCATCAAGATGTTGGATTTGACGAGCATCTCAGTGACGGATCAAGAAAAGACTTTGAAGTTGCCAAGTAGCGTTAAGGGTGGGGTTGTCGTGATGGACACCATCGATGACACACCAGCTAAGACATTGGGCTTGGAAAAGTATGATGTCATTACTAAGATTGATGGCAAAGCTGTCGATGGATCTGGTGATTTACGTGATGCGCTATATGAACACAAAATTGGTGATACCATTAAAGTGACGTATTATCGTGATGGAAAAGAAAAAACTGAACCTGTTAATTTAACAGCCAAGACTTCGCAATTAGATGATTAAGCTTTGCAAAACCACGCCCATGCGGTGTGGTTTTTTGTATAATTCACACGAATGATGGGGGGGATTCCAGCTGATCTAGGTGAAATTGAGCATTATAAAGCAAAAAACCTAAAAATAGGCGGTATTGTCAACTAATTGCAATGTATTATTCACAAACTAAACATTATTTTTAGGTATATTTATATTATCCACTTCTATAGGTGGATTTCATTACTCCCCAAAGTACATGAATGGTCAAAGTTCCCCAAACTTTGACCGCTATATATTGTTGGTTGCGATAGTAGCCAGCAAGATACCCGGCAGTGCGTTCCCCCTCTTGCACGCCGGGTTTTTGTATGGAAGTAAGTAGTTAGGGGCGGATTTGCAACCCAGGACACGAAAACTTCAAACAAAACTCAAACTCTTGTAATCTAGGTGAAATAATAGTAAACTGTTGTTTGGAAATAAATTGGGGAAAGGGGGATAGTGGAACATGCGAATTTCTAAAATTGTTTGGGTGGGACTAGCATTCTTGCTAATTGGGATGTTAGTAGTGATGTTTTTTTTCCAAACTAGCGATGGAATTACTGCACAACAAACAGCAGTCGTTGAGCATACATCAACACAGCAAAAACATACATCAGCAAGCAAGGTGGCTAGTAAGCAACTAACCAAGCAAGTTATTGAGGGCACGCCAAATGACAGTGCCACTTCCTCTTCGAATCAAGCTAACTTGTGGAATAAATAATTAAATTAAAGAAAAACCCTTCACGGCATATGCGTGGAGGGTTTTTAGTCTGCGTGGCTTTTAAAGCGTGGTGAAGCTTAAATTAAACACATAATCACCGACTTTTTGCTGGTCTTGTAGCAACTGGTATTTGACGGTAATATCGCCACGCGTCAGGCCATTGGCAAAATCAATGTCGAGTGCATCCGTCAACACAGTTAGATTTAGGGTGCCCATTGGGGTGAGGTACTTACTAGTTTGAGGTTCCGTCAAATCAAAAACTAATTGTAAATTACTTTGCCCGTTGCGAGTTAAGCGCGCCGTTTGATCGGGATTTATTTTTAACATGACTGGAATGGAGGCACCGTCACTAGTTAGCTCATCATAACGAATAAAGTGCGTTTCGGCATTGGTTAATATTGTCCCTGGGACGTCAAAGGTGAAATCTTCGTGTTCGCTACCTTGTGTGATGGTAGTTTGCACGTGTAATTTGATTGGAATGCGCGCATTTGCCTCGCTCATAAAATTCTCCTTGGTATTGCATGTCTTTTAACCATTATACAACGCTTGAGTATTGTATAATAGGTTCATAACGTTGTTGAGATGGGATAGGGTGAACAGTGATGGTAGAAACAGTTTTTCGCGATCCAGTGCATAATTTTATTCGGGTGCAAGATCAAACAATTCTAGATTTGATTGGGACGCGTGAATTTCAACGCCTGCGCCGGATTAAGCAATTGGGCGTGGCTGGGATGGTTTTTCATGGTGCTGAGCATTCACGCTTTTCGCATTCATTAGGAGTTTATGAAATTGCCCGTCAATTCGCGGTCCATTTAGCTGAGAATTATGCGACGGAAGCCCCAAATGATGGTGGTTGGGATCCTAATGAACGGCTGGTTTTATTAGCGGCTGCTTTGTTGCATGACTTGGGGCACGGGCCATATTCACATACTTTTGAACACATTTTCAAGACGAATCACGAATTATATACACAAAAAATTATTTTGTCGCCAGAAACCGAAGTCAATCAGGTGTTGCGGCGCGTTTCTCGGGATTTTCCTGAAAAAGTTGCGAGTGTGATTGCCAAAACTTATCCGAATCAACAGGTCGTGCAAATGATTTCGAGTCAAATTGATGCTGACCGGATGGATTATTTGCTGCGGGATGCCTATTATTCTGGTGCGACCTATGGCACGTTCGACTTGTTTCGAATTATTCATATGATGCGGCCATATGAAGGGGGGATTGCCTTTCATGAAAAGGGGATGGCTTCAGTTGAAGATTATGTCGTTTCACGTTATCAAATGTATGCGCAAGTCTATTTCCATCCAGTTTCACGCGGCTTTGAAGTTTTGTTAACGCATATGTTGCAACGCGCTCGCGAACTGTATGAGCGGAGTAAATTTGATACGATGTTAGACGATTCGTTCATTAGTCCCACTTTAAAACCCTTATTTGATGGCACGGTTAATTTACAAGATTATTTAGAACTTGATGATTCAACTATGTTGGCTAATATTAGTTTGTGGCGCCATGCCAATGATCCGGTGTTGGCTGACTTAGCCATGCGATTTTTGGATCGCCGGCGCTTGAAGTCAGTTGAAATTGATGATGATGTACGCCAATTATTGCCCACAATTACAGAATTAATTGCCGCAGCTGGCTATGATCCGAATTATTATACGGCTGAAAATGATAGCTTTGATTTGCCATACGACGCCTATAATCCGACTGCTAAAAAGCCGCGGACACAAATTGAAATGATGCAAGATGATGGCACGTTACGTGAACTGTCGGATGAGAGTACCTTGATTAACGCTTTGACAGGACGTGAATTTGGGAATGCGCGGTATTTCTTTCCCCGTGAGATGTTGTTACAACACGCTGTTGATGACGTGATGGCGCCCGTCTATGCGGATTTCCAACAATACGTGCATAACGACAAATTGGTTTTACCAAAAGCGCCATAGAAAAGAGAGAAGCATGATTAAATTAGTGACAATTGATATTGATGATACATTGGTGAATTCAGCAAAAGAAATTACGCCCCGGGTTAAACAAGCGATTCAAGCCGCTACCGCCCAAGGAGTTAAGATTGTGTTAACCACCGGGCGCCCATTAACCGGGGTCGTGGGCTATTTACAAGAACTTGGGTTAGCTGATCAAGCCGATCAATATGTCATCACGTATAATGGTGGCGTGGTTGAAACGACGAGTGGGGTGGCATTGGGTGGTGCAATCAACACGTTAGCCGATTATCGTGATTTGCGGGCCGTTGCTGATGACTTAGGGGCGTATTTACAAACTGAAACGTTAAATGGCGCCTTTACCACTAATCAAGTCGTTAATAAATGGGCCAGTTTTGAAAATTATATTGTCCAAATGGACTTAAGTGTCGTGCCGGTTGAAGCTATGAGTTCAGCTGAGCAATACGTCAAGTTCATGTTTATTGGTGAGGCCGAGGAAATTCAAAAATGGAGTACGGCACTACCAGCTGACATTTATGAACGCTTCTATGTGGTGAAATCAACGCCACACAACTTAGAATTTATGCATAAGGACGCAACTAAAGGCAACGGGTTAAAGGTGCTAGCTGATAAATTAGGCATTGCAATTGATGAAACGATGGCCCTTGGTGACCAAGCAAATGATTTGACGATGATTGAGGCTGCTGGGTTGGGTGTGGCTATGGAAAATGCCGTTCCAGCGGTAAAAGCGGCCGCCCAAGCCATTACAACATCGCAAAATGCTGATGGTGTTGGCGTGGCGATTGAAAAATATGTCTTGCAGCCTTCAGTTTAGTGTTGCGACATATTAAAAAATAGGGTAATATTGAGTATCAGATATACTCGAAAGGATGTGTGCGATTTGGCATTAGCAGAATTTGACGGCCAAAACAAAGTGGAACTTTCAATGATTGAGGTTGCCCGTGAAATTTTACACGAGCGCCAACACCAAGAAATGTCTTTCACTGATTTGGTTGCAGAAGTACAACAATTTATTGGCAAGACTGATACTGACATTCAAGATCGATTAGCGCAATTTTATACCGACCTAAATATTGATGGTTCGTTCATCTCATTGGGCGACAATATGTGGGGGCTGCGTTCTTGGTATGCAATTGACCAAATCGACGAAGCTATTCATGATGGAATCGAAGAAGAAGAGACGGCGCGGCCTAAGAAGAAGCGTAAGAAGGTTAATGCCTTCCTTGCTGATGCAGCAGCTGATGACGACGACGTAATCGATTACAACGACGATGATCCTGAAGACGATGACTTTGAAGAAGAAGAAGTCGTTGAAGAGACGGCCGTTGTCGCAGCAACTACAGACGATGATGAAGACGACGATGACGATTCAGATGATGAAGACGCGACTGAAGCGGATGAATTTGAAGTTTCGACTGGAATTGGTGACGAAATCGCCGGTATTAAAGCCGTTGACGATGATTACGGTTCAGGTGATATCGAACAATAATATTAGCGGGCGTGAGTTGACAATTTAGTCAAAAACCTGTATATTTTTGTATCGGGCTCCTGTAAAAAATACAGGGCATTTGAAACTAAGATTAACAGCTCCCATAACCATATTGATGGTCGTGGGAGCTTTGTTATTTTACTAGCTAGAACAACAACCCATTAACAAAATTTTGGAGGAACAAAACATGGCAACTAAGTATGTCTTTGTCACCGGTGGTGTGGTTTCATCACTTGGGAAAGGGATTGTCGCTGCATCATTGGGCCGGTTATTGAAAAATCGCGGGTTTAAGATTGCGGTTCAAAAATTTGATCCGTACATCAATATCGATCCCGGGACAATGTCTCCATACCAACACGGAGAGACCTTCGTAACGGATGATGGGTTAGAAACTGATTTGGATTTGGGGCATTACGAGCGCTTCATTGACATTAATTTGAACAAGTATTCAAACATTACCTCAGGCCGGATTTATTCTGAAGTCCTTGCCAAGGAACGCCGTGGTGACTATGATGGAGCCACTGTCCAAGTTATTCCACATATCACAAATGCGTTGAAGGAAAAGATGATGCGTGCCGCTGAAACCACGGACGCTGACATCGTGATTACCGAAGTTGGTGGCACGGTTGGTGATATCGAATCATTGCCATTCGTGGAAGCCTTGCGTCAAATGAAGCGGACTGTGGGAGCTGAAAACGTTGCTTACATCCATACTTCATTGATTCCTTACTTGCGAGCTGCCGGTGAAATGAAGACTAAGCCAACGCAACACTCAGTTTCTGAATTGCGGGCCTTAGGTATTCAACCTGACATGTTGGTTGTGCGCACTGAACAACACATTTCTGAAGAGATGCGTGCTAAGTTGGCCTTGTTTACCGACGTGGCACCAGAAGCGGTTATCGAATCATTAGACGTTGATATCTTGTACGAAATTGCTTTGAACATGCAAGCGCAAGGTATGGACGATGTAATTTTGAAGCGTTTGGGATTGGAAGCTGCACCAGCGGATATGACTGATTGGATTGCGATGATCGAAAAGATTCGCAATTTGAAGAAGAAGTTGAAGGTGGCGTTGGTTGGTAAGTATGCTGATTTGCAAGATGCGTATATTTCAGTTCACGAAGCCTTGCGTTCAGGTGGTTATGCGGTTGATACAGAAGTTGAAATCAACGATATTAATTCTGAAACCGTGACGGATGCAAACGTTGCTGAATTACTTGGCGATGCTGATGCAATCATGGTCCCAGGTGGCTTTGGTGCCCGAGGGACTGAAGGTAAGATTGTGGCCATCAAGTATGCCCGTGAGAATAACATTCCATTCTTGGGTGTCTGCCTTGGTATGCAATTGGCAACGGTTGAATTTGCACGTCACGTGTTGGGTTATCAAAATGCCAATTCAATTGAGTTAAATCCAGACACTGATGCACCCGTGATTGCTTTGATGGACGACCAACAAAAGGTTACTAATCGTGGTGGTACTTTGCGGTTGGGCTTGTATCCTGCTGAATTGAAGCCAGGCACGCAAACAGCCGCTATTTATGGTGAAGCTGGTGAAATTCAAGAACGGCATCGGCATCGTTACGAATTCAACACGGATTATCGTGCTGAGTTTGAAGCAGCCGGTATGGTCTTTGCTGGTACATCACCAGATGATCGCTTGATGGAAATTATTGAATTGCCAGAAAATGATTTCTTTGTGGCCGCTCAATATCATCCTGAATTCTTGTCACGGCCAAATCGGCCTGAGCCATTGTATGCTTCATTTGTGGAAGCTGCGTTGGCCCATGCAGAAAAAAATAATTAATAAATAAAGGCTTGTCTGAGTAATCTTGGGCAAGTTTTTTGTTACAAGCTGGCCCGTATTTCTGTTAATTTGGACAGGAATGCGGGATAATTAATTTAAAAAGTGGAGGCGGATAATGGAATATACAGTAGAAGACGTCCGACATGAGTTGCAAATCCTACGACAACGCGTGCATAGTGGTGAACTATTTGACTCGCTAGGCTCTGAAGTCGGCAAGCTCATTGATACCTTGGATTATGACAAAGCTACTCCGGTGGTTCAATTAACCCATGAAGAAACTGAGCCGCTATTCATTAAAATTAGTGATTTACAAGAAGAGTTGCAAGCAGACAATCAAATTTTAGTGAGCGACCAAGATTTGTTGTTGATTTTAAATGGCTTGCGACAAACGGATCCTGAATTACGTGATCGTGGCGTATTTTTCTTGTTGGCTGATGGACTGCAAGGCGGCATGTTTACTGATGACCAAATTATTTTGATGATGCGGTATTTGTTGCAGGATTCAGTAATTTTTTCACACATTACCGAGCTTGATAATGATGGTGTCTTTTTGCGATCCTTTGCCGTCTTTGTCATTTCTATGCTAACCAGTGTTAATCGCACTGGGGCGGTGGATTTATTCACTGATGATTTGCGGGAGACCTTGATTGACCAAATGGCGACTTATATCGCTTTGGAACGGGATGGTCGTGGCTTTGTTGGCGATAAAGGGTGGGCCCATGCCTTTATGCACATTGGTAATTTCTTAGATGAAATCACTAGTGATACTGAGACGGCCCGCGCTGATAAAATCTTTTTAGAAACGATTTTGATTGAACGCCTCAAGCGCTTAGATACACCGTTGATTATGGGAGAAAATCGCCGGTTGGCAACGTATTTTGTGCGCTTGATTAATACCAATAAATTGTATGCAACGTACTTTTTAAAGCAACTCAAGCAATGGCGCCAAGAATTAACGCGGCAAGGTCAGCCTGAAGATGAAGAGGATTGGAATCGTTTTTATAATCAAAGTCGCTTGCTAGGGACGCTGTTATTGCGTGAGAATTTGCCTAAGCCGATTTATGATTATTTGAATGAAGCCCGTAATTTCTTGATTTAATCCGCAAAACAACTTTAGGACGGAACGCAAAACGCTCGGCTTCTCACTCTTTCATAAACGTGTTCAGCCTAGCTGCATTGCTTACATAAGGCCCTTTTGCCAATTCACGCTTTCAGCGCAAACCGTCAAAACAGCCTTATGACGCAACGCAAAACGCTCGGCTTCTCACTCTTTCATAAACGTGTTCAGCCGGGCTGCATTCCTTACCTAACGTCCTTTTGCCACCTCACGCTTTCAGCGCAAGGCGTCAAAACAACGTTAGGACGGAACGCAAAACGCTCGGCTTCTCACTCTTTTGTTGCCTTGGTGCTTAAATGCGTCTATAATTGATAGAGTTGTATAAATACCACATTTACCGTGATTGGCAAGTGGGGTGGATATTTTCATTAAATTTGTTACTTACACTTGGAGGAATTTTTATTATGGCAGAATCACGTCAAAAAGTATTACTCGTTGGTGATGGCGCAGTTGGGTCATCTTACGCGTTTGCTTTGATGCAACAAGGATTAGTTGAAGACTTAGCAATCGTTGATATTGCTAAGGAACGTGTTGAAGGTGATGCTTTGGATCTTGAGGATGCCACTGTATATACTTACAACAAAAACGTTTATGCTGGAACTTACGAAGATGCTAAAGATGCTCAATTGGTTGTTATCACAGCTGGTGCACCGCAAAAGCCTGGCGAGACACGTCTTGACTTAGTTGACAAGAACTTGCGCATCATCAAGTCTGTTGTTGACCAAATTATGGCAGCTGGCTTTGATGGAATCTTCTTGGTTGCCGCTAACCCTGTTGATATCTTGACTATGGCTGTTCAAAAATTCTCAGGGTTGCCAACTGGCCGCGTTATGGGTTCAGGAACTTCGCTTGATACTGCACGTTTGCGTGTGGCTTTGGGTGACAAGTTCGGGGTTTCTCCACAAGCGGTTAAGGCATATGTCCTTGGTGAACACGGTGATTCAGAATTTGCTAACTTCGATAACGCCATCATTGGTGGTCGTCCATTGCGCTTGTGGGCCGAAGAAGCCGGTGTGAGTGACGAAGAACTAGAAGAACTTTTGCAAAACACTGTGCACAAGGCTTACGAGATTATCAATCGTAAGGGTGCTACATTCTACGGAATTGCCACTGCCTTGGCTCGAATTACACGTGCAATCTTGCGTGATGAAAAGGAAGTTTTGCCAGTTGGTGCTTGGATGGACGGTCAATACGGATTGCATGATTTGTATATTGGAACGCCTGCCGTTGTTGGTGCTAATGGGGTTGAAAAGGTTATCGAAGCTGCCCTTTCAGACAAAGAAGAAGCTCGTATGTTGGCATCTGCAAAGACTCTAAAAGAGATTGCAGAAGCTGGCTTTGCAAAATTGAATTAATTACGTTTGAAAGCAACGCATTTATTGGCGTTGCTTTTTTTTATATCACCAGCGTGTTAATTTAATAAAAATGTCTTAACAAACCAGTGTGAGAGATAAACTCATGCGTGAAACGATGATATACTTTAGTTTCAAGATGCACTCAATTACGGGAGAAAAACAATGTCAAAGAAATTACATATTGCAATGCTATTTGGTGGTAATTCGTCAGAACATGATGTATCTAAGCGTTCTGCACACAATATTTACGAAGCCATGGATAAAGATAAATATGATATTGATATTTTCTTGATTTCAAAGGCCGGAATTGTCATGAACCAAGCTGATTCGTTGCGCGTTTTTGAGGGTGAAGATGAAGATCCAATTGTTGCTGCCGCGATGGAAAAAATGGATTTAACCGACCCTTTGGCTGCGATTAAGCATTTGTCAGATGTTAAAGATATCGATTTGTTTTATCCCGTTGTCCACGGGAACCTTGGTGAAGATGGGACTTTGCAAGCGCTATTTAGGATTCTAAATAAGCCATATATCGGGCCTGGGGTATCAGCTTCGGCTATGTCATTTGATAAAGACCTGACTAAAATCGTGTTGAATCAAGCTGGTATCCGAAACACCAAGTACGTGTTGTTAACCGACCAAACCAAAGACCAATATACGTACGAAGCACTGGTTGCCGAATTGGGCACCGACGTTTTGTTTGTTAAGGCGGCCAAGCAAGGGTCATCAGTTGGAATTTCACGGGTTACTAACGCGGCCGAATTTAAAGCTGGTGTGGCCGATGCACTCCAATATGATTACAAAGTTTTGGTTGAAGCTGGATTAAATCAACCCCGCGAAGTCTTTATCTCAATCTTGGGGAACGAACACCCGCGTGCCTCGCGCATCGGGGGCATTGTTTTGCCAGGGGATGCTTGGTATGACTACAACAATAAATTCGTTGATGCGTCAGGCATGGTCTTTGAATTACCAGCTATTTTGGATGAAAAATTAGCTGAGGAAATCACTGAAATGGCCATTGCAGCGTATAAAGCGTTGGGCTTGGTGGGCTTAACGCGGATGGACTTCATGGTCGATGCTGATGGAATACCATACTTAGGTGAACCAAATACGTTACCAGGCTTTACCAATATTTCTTTGTATCCGCAAATGTGGGAAGTTTCAGGTTTGAGCTACACTGATTTAATTGATGAAATTATTAATTACGGCTTGGCTGAATTTGCGCGCAACGCTAAATTATCATATGATTTCGTCTCACTTGGCGAAGAACATGTTGGTAAGAAAGAATATAATGCCGAGCGAACTGAAAAATAATCATGGCGCGGGATTTAAGCCTCAGCTATCTTTATCTTGTAACAGTCCGGTAATTGTTGTAAACTCGATAGATGGTGTTCTTTATTGTGCACGTTTGGTGCCGACGGTTAATGATAATTAAGCGTCAAAATAACATCAATTATGAAATCTAACATACTGCCAGCAATGGTGGGATAAATTCCCTTAGAAGGTAATCAAAATGAAGAAGCTGCTTATTCATGGTGGTCGTCGCTTGAGTGGTGAAGTCACCATTGGTGGTGCAAAAAACTCAACAGTGGCGCTTATTCCAGCCTCAATCTTATCAAACACAGTCGTGCAATTTGACAGTGTGCCAGAAATTTTGGATGTTAATAACCTCCAAATTATTTTGGAGTCGATGAATGTTAATTCAACTTTTAAAAGTGGCGAATTGACGATTGATCCATCACATATTATCGAAGCAGATTTGCCTTCAACCGCAATTAAGAGTCTGCGCGCCTCATATTATTTCATGGGCTCATTACTTGGGCGCTTTGGTCGGGCCACGGTCACTTTCCCAGGTGGGGATAATATTGGTCCGCGGCCAATTGATCAACACGTTAAAGGCTTTGAAGCTTTGGGTGCAGTTGTTGAATATGATGAAGACACGGTGCGCATTACGGCACCGAATGGTTTGCATGGTGCCCGGATTTTCTTGGATATGGTATCAGTTGGTGCCACCATTAATATTATCTTGGCAGCTGTGCGAGCTGAGGGTCAAACAATTCTTGAAAATTCAGCTAAAGAACCTGAAATTATCGACTTAGCAACCTTCCTAAACAACATGGGCGCTAAGATTCGTGGAGCTGGAACGGATACGATTCGAATTGATGGGGTGCCTGAATTGGCAGCGCACAATACGCACACGATTATTCCTGATCGAATTGAAGCTGGCACATATCTAGCGATGGCCGCTGCTCAAGGTGATGGTGTGTTGGTCAAAAACATCATTCCTGAACATTTGGATGCATACATTGCTAAGATGTCAGAAGCGGGCGTTAAATTAGATATCCGTGAAGACAGTATTTATGTACCGAAAACGGAATCATTAAAAGCGATTAAAATTAAGACCGCACCTTTCCCTGGTTTTGCGACGGATTTGCAACAACCGATTACGCCGTTGTTGACGCATGCGACAGGGGAAAGTATTATTCAAGAGACAATTTATCCAGAGCGGACTAGACACATTGCTGAACTGCGTAAGTATGGCATGGATATTGAAGCTTTGACGCATGGATTGATTGCGATCCGACCAAGCAAGGATTTTCACGGGGCTACGGTTGCAGCTGCTGAAATTCGGGCGGGGGCTTCATTGATGATTGGGGCTTTGATGGCTGATGGTGTTACTACGATTAAAAACGCGGAACATGTGTTGCGTGGTTACGACCGACTGGTTTGGAAGATTTCTAATTTGAATGGCGATATTCAGATTGTTGATGAAGATTAGCATAAAGTGATCGATGATTTAGTTCATCGGTCTTTTTTTGCGTTTTGATGGGGTTTTTGTGTCCCGTTGGGCCACGGTGTTTGGGTTTGGTTTGGGGAAGGGCTCCGCATTGGTGGCGTAGAGGTGGGCGACACGGTCCCACTAGTCTAAGGGATTCGGCCTTGCGCGCGCGCAAAACCAACTCCCTAAGACCGCGTTGGTGCCGCTACC
>JAITQG010000049.1 GCA_031289015.1 Lactobacillaceae bacterium | reverse complement strand
TTTTCTTCATTGGTAATTACAACTGGTGTGGCATTGGTAAAGACCCCGTCGGTTAACGTATCAAACACGTCAGCTGAAATTGCTTTAGCCGTCGTATCTGGTTTGTAACCAGCCGGCGTCGACAATTCTTTGAGCTTATAGTCAATCTTTGATAAGTCTTTAAACGTGGCGAACCCATTTTGATCGGTCGTTTGTTGTTGCAAAAGCGTGCCAGCCAGATCATAGAGTCCAAATGCAACCCCTTGAATTGGTTTCTCATCGCGCGCATCAATTTTTTGAATCTTCAAAGCTGCTGCTGGGGCTTCAATTTCAGCCATCGCCGCATTACTTTCAACAAACCGGTTGGCGCTCTCAGCATTCTTGTAGGCAAAGCTATTCGCAATTTTTGCGCCCATCAAGGTTGCCGTATATGCGGGAGCTTGCATCGCAATCGTGGCTTCCACAAAGCTGCCACCGGTTAGTTTCGTCGCAACGGCCTTAGGGGTAATCCGAATGGCCCGGACTTGACTGGCATCCTCTAATTCGCCTGACATTAATGGATTATAATCAAAATCCACCTTGTCAGCGGTCACCCAATGTGGGCGGTCGTTTGCAATAATAGTCCCCAGCTTTTCGTCATTACTAGGATCAAAGTACTCATCGGCCGTCACTAATTGCCCCTCGACATAATAATCAATGTTAGTTGGGCTAATCAAATATTCAACATCATAATCATTGCTTGAAAGCGTAATCGGTGCCGTCAGCTTCACCTGGGCTCCATCCAATGCGCTCGTGCCACGACTGGTTGGTGAGGTTATGCTGCGATCATTACCATACGGCAATACGTCGACAATAGTTGGCAATTCTTGGTCAGCTGTCGTGACATTGGCAATTGCTAAGCGGTATTCTAGTGTGCCATCCCCGCGGACCAAAGTTGCTTGGTTGTCATTATTCCAAGCTGTGAAATCACCACTCGTCGTTTGCGTCCGGATGTACTTTGCCATACTAAGGCCTTCTGTCGCATAAACCAAAAGGGCTTGTTTAGCATACAAGGCATCATCAGGGTACGCTGGATTCTTAGTTGGCTGCTCCACGTTGGTATCAATCCGGTCAATAATCAATTCATTATCGGCAGCACCAACCGTGTTTTGTTCATTGGTAGCCTCGTTATATTCCATATAGACCTGTTGTGTATACGTCGTTTGATTATTAGCATAGATGTCAACCGTGGCTTCAATTTCACCCAATTTTTTGACAACTTGCGGGTTCATTGTGTCAGCGGTCAAGATAATCTGGTTGTTGGTTGCATCACTCGTGAATTGCACGGCCAAATTAGTCGTGCCGCGAATTAGCGTACTATCTTTAACAAAGCGCAACGGATTAATGGCTTTTGGCATTTCAATGGTTACTTTAACGTCATTAAAGGTTTCACCATCTAACAAATATGCATCGGTCAAAATTTTATTCGTGCGTTCATCAATGACATTCATGCCAACCGCATAAAAGACCGAATCATACTTGAAGACTTCTGGCGGGTTACCCTCAGTGACTGGGCTGCCACCAAGCTTATTGATCAATTGGTCAGTGACTTGTACCCCGACCTTAGCTTCACGGATTTCATAATAATCCTCAACCGTTTTTTCCTGTGCATAATTTGTCCCCGTTAATGTATCAACGGCGGTCAACGAAGCTTTAGTGTAGTATTTATTGTCATTTTGCAACACTGGCGTTTGATAATGCGTGCTTGCTGGATCAATCAACGCGGTAGAAATTTTGGCAACTTTGGCCACCGAAGTATTTTTCACCGAAATCCCCACATCGGTAATCGTAATATAGCGAATAGCGGCTTGGATGACGGCTGGGAATTCAACAAGCTTTTCCCCGCTTGAACAATACAGTGGCGTCGTGCTATCGGTCCCATACGCCGTAACAATCGGTTGTGAAAACTCACTTGCATCAACCTTGGTGTACTTGATGACACCAATTGCATTCGTCGTTAACTCATGCTTTAAGGTCGCATCTTCTAGTTGAACCTTGTTGGTGTTATCACGAATTGTGAACGGTACCCGCCACATTTGTTCGCGGGCTTTATCACCAGTCGTGTCATAGAGATAGTTGTCACGATAATCACCATCACGGCGCGTGTTATTACCAGTAAAGGTCGCAAAGTTATCTACATACAGCTTCGTCGTGTTGGCAACGGGTGCCGGCACGCTGGCTTCGTAACTATACACATTGGTGCTAACCACCGCTTGTGAAGCTAACACTGGTTCAGTGTAGCTGTGGCCGTCTGAGCTTTGTGACAGGTCGTCAAATTTACCGTTCGTATTCACCGGCACGGCGGTAATTTCAGCCGTATTCGTGATATTGGCATTACCAGTTGGCATGATGTGGGGGTATATCAAAGTCAAGGTCCCAGGATTGATTTCCTTGGTATTGAGCTTTTGACTAGCACCTTCACCACGCACCCGCCGAACCTGGGTGGCATTCACAGCATCGGTTGGCGTCCCATCAGCATTAGCGGCAATCACCACGCCGGTTGCATCAGTATAATACCAACCCGCTGTAATGCTGGCTGGAGATAGATGTGGCCGTAGTGTGGCGACTTGGACGACTCCATCCACGACAACTGGCGCACCGGTTCCATCGACTTGATAAGCCTTATAAGTTGGTAATTGATCAACTAGTTCATAACTCTCAACATTTCGCTCCAAGGGGAAACCAAATGAATAGTTAATCGCCAAATCACTCGTATCTGTAAAGAGGCCAAGTTCATCCAAGCCGCCCTTATTGATACTGTGTTGATTCAAATTATCTGTTTTTGACAGATTATGATGGCTATACACCCCTTTTATGATAATTTCATCAGCTTTATTGACCATCATTTGATCATCTAATAAGTAGGCATTCATCGCAATTGGCGCGTTATATGGCACGGTTCCGTCATTTCGCAACTTAAACGAAATGGTTGGGGCGAGCATACTTGTCGAACCTTCAACGATATTGTTGTAATTTTCAGTGAAGACAAACTTCAAGACACCTGGGGTATCCGCTGGATTGGCCACCGTGTAGTACTGATTTTCCTGGGTAAAGGTAAATGAGTTCGGATCAATTAAGCTTGGATCATAGCGTACCTCAATAATGCCCTTGAAATTGGTCAAGCCGGCATTTTTCATACTTGTCGTCAACGTCAGCTTAGTACTCATCTTTTGATCTAACTTACCAGCGGTCTTAATTGGCGTAAAGAACAATTGGTTATTAGCATATGGTGCCAAGGTAGCGTCGGGCAACGGTGTGTAGTAGAACTGCAAACCATCCGCCTTATAATCAGCTAAATTACCAGGTTCAGTCAGCGTAACTGTCCCCGTGGCCTTAGTTTCACTGCCTGGTACATTGTGTTCAATCGTGGCAGCAGAGCGTTCATAGCCAAACACTTGTGGCGGTGTAACCACTAGGCTATTATAGGCATCCAACGTCGTATTGGGGGCAATCTTATGGTTGTCATTATCCAAATACGATACGTCGATGGCATCATAGATTACATGATAACCCCAGTTCGTGCCACCTAAAATCGTACTTGTCCCAGGTCCTTTGAGATAAACTGGCACATCGGTATTCTTGCTACTGATTCGATAGTTCGTTGGAGTACCATTGACGTTATAGATGTTTTTATTAGTTGCCGTTCCTGTCGTTGGATTTATCGCCCCAATTTTAATCCATTCCAATGGTGAACTGTAAAATGCATTAGTACCGATGCTAATCATTTTTTGTTGGTTTGACAAATCAACGCTGGTCAGCTTGGCACTATAGAACGCATTGTTGCCAATCGTGGTTAACTCCGTAACCCCAGTGAAATCAAGTTCTTCAAGTGGCGAAGAAGAAAACGCGTCACTACCAATCGTTTTGAGGGCAGCTTGTGAATCAAAGCCTTGAATGGTTTTTAACTTGGCTGCCTTAAAAGCGTTGTTTCCAATACTTGTTAACTTAGTCCCCGTCAAATCAAGTTCTTCAATCGGGGCGTTAGTGAACGTACCATCAATAATCGTCGTCAAGGCGCTACATCCATTGAAACTAACTTTTTTAAGGGTCACCACATTTGAAAATATTAACTGTTCAAAGGTCGCTAATTTGGGCGAATTACTAAAGTCGACCACCGTAAATTTATCGTTATAAAAGGCCTGCCACCCAATCGACGTCAAGTTAGGGAAATAACGAAAATCAAATCGATCATCTAGTGATGCATGATAAAATGCATCCCGGCCAATAGCACTTAATTTGCTTAAGTCAGAAATCCCGGTAATGTGCGTCAAACCTGTCGCACTACGAAAAGCATTAGCTTCAATTGATGTAATATTTACACAGCCTGTGACATCCAAATCTGCAATTGGAGCGTTATAGAACACACCATTACCAATACTAGTTAAAGCTCTTAACCCGCGCATATTAACTTTGGTCAGATTTGTTGCGTTCTGAAATGCGTTAGTACCCGTGGTGGCAAGCTTAGTTAAATTACTCAAATCTAACTCTTGGAATTTAACATTTAAAAATGATTCAATACCGATGGTTGTTAAATTTGGGAATGCCTGAAAATTAAACCCATTCGTAAATGGCGAATTTCTAAAAGCTGACGCATCAAAACTGGTCACGGCTGATAAATCGGCCATGCCGGTGATGCTTTCTAATTTGGCACTTTTAAAAATAGACGAGGGGAACGTTCTCACACCCGTACAACCTGTCATGTCTAAATCAACAATCGGGGCATTTTCGAAAATAGATGCTCCAGAGAAAGTCATTAGATTTGCGCCACTTAAGTCAACCTTCGTCAAGTTGACTGCATTGAAAAACGCGCCGTATCCAATGTACGTCAACGCTTTTAGATTACTCAAATCTAACTCCGTAAATTTGGCTTGATAAAACGCAGACTGGCCAATTGTTTGCAAATTCGGTAGTGCCTGAAAATTAAACCCAGCGGTAAATGGTGACCAATAAAATGCAGAGTTACCAAACGTGGTTAATTTAGCGATAGTCTCAATCCCGGCAATTTGTTCCAAGCCAGCCTTGTCAAACGCAGACGGATTGATAACAGTCAGGCTGCTACAGTTGGTCAGATTAAGTGACTCAAGCGGTGCATACCTAAATGCATAGCTATCAATGGTGGTTAATTTATCTAAATTACTTAAATCAACGCGCTTTAATTTCAGATTGCTTTCAAAGGCATTCATGCCAATCGTGGTTAACTCTGGGAACATCGTGAAATCAAGTTCCTCAAATGTGAGCGAAGCAAAGGCCAAGTTAGCAATCGTCTTAAGTTTTGGCGAGTTGCTCCATGCCAATTCCGTCAATGGTGCTTTTTGAAAAGCACCAGCATTAATCGTGGTTAAGGCTGGCATGTTGCTAATGTTAACACTGGTTAATTTGGTAGCATTCTTAAACATGCCAGCACCAATATGATTTAATTTTGTTAACCCACTAAAATCAACTCTGGTAACTGTGGTGTTATCCTGAAATATCCCACGATCATAATTGATGTCTCCACCAAGTGTGGTCAAATTTTTACATGCTGTAAAATCAATGACTGGCATTTGTGAGTAACGAAAGGCGCCGTATCCTATCGAAACCAAATTAGGAAACAAGCTAAAATCAAAACCGTCACTAAATGGCGATGCAGAAAAGGCCGCATCCCCGATAGTAGTCACGCTCGTCAAGGTTTCATAGCCAATGATTTTATCAAGTTTAGATTGGCTAAAACATTGTGCGCCAAAATTAGTAATTGCCGTACATCCCGTCAAATCAAGACTTGTAAGTTTCGGCGAGCTCATGAATGGTACGGTCGGTACCCCACCACCATAGCCGACAAAGCCCGTTAAATTACGCAATCCTTTAAAACTCAACCGTTCAAGATTCGTTAAGTTGACGAAGGCTTTATCTGCCATCCCCGTCAGCCCGGTCATTTGTTCGAAATTCATAGAAATCATGAGCGGCGAATATGCCGCTGTATTAAACGCTAAGGCTCCTGCAGCGATGTCAGTGGTTGTGGGAACTCTGATGTTGTTCAGCACTTGTTGGGTAGTTGGATTAACGCCCGGGAACACCAATTCGCCATTACCAGCTAATAACTTGTCTGCACCCGTTTGTGTAAACCCAATTAATTCGCGGCCGGAATAAGCAAAATCACGATAATACCAACCATTCCCGATTTCTTTATTCAACAAAGCAGTAAACACTTCAACCTTAATGCTCGATGTGGCCTTGTTGCCTAAATCATCAACAACACTCACTTGAATGGTATAAACATGCTCATTTTCACGACTTAATGGAAACTCACCGTTATCCACTGAGATTGTGATGTTATCAGCTGGAATTGCCACGCCAGCCGCAGTTTTAGCTGTGATGGTGGTCTTAACCATGGCTTCAGTAATCTCGGCTTGCGGATCAGTTAAATAAAACAAATTCGTTGCCGCCAGTTTTGGCTTGGCATCATTTTTGATGTAGTGCACGGTCAGACTGGTTGAACTCGTTAATTCAAAGCCATTTGCAGGTGTGGTTTCAAGATATGTATAGCCGGCGATGTCTTTTTGCAAAGCATCAATTTCAGCCTTAGTAAACGTCTCACCCTTTAGGTAAAATTTATCACCCTTGGTAAAATCAGCACCAAGGGTTGTTTTATCAATTATTGCACCAGTTTGATCCACGTAATCAACGGTAATGGTCAATGGATTCACAACAAACCCATCGCCCTTGGTATATGTACTGCTGATGTGGTGTTCCGTGGTCGTTGTTACCTTAACGACTTGCCCATTGCCATTAAACACGTCACTGCCGATGGTTTCAAGCTCCGCCCCAAACGCAATTTCGGTCAACTTGTTACCTTCAAAGGCACTATCCGCCACGTGTTGCACTGATGTGAGCTCAGCAACATTAGCCCCTTCAACCTTGGTCAATTCATTATTGGCAAATGCTGAGTTACCAATGCTCGTCAACGCACTCGTCAGCTTCACCGTTTTTAATTGGTTTGCACGAAAAGCCGCTTCTCCAATCGTGGTCAAATTGGCCAACTCATTGAAGTTCACGGTTTTCAGTGCATTCCGATCAAACGCATACTCATGAATAGTTTGCAGGGTTTCAGGGAGTTCCAAGGTTTGCAAAGTTAAATTTTGGAACGCATGGCTCCCAATTGCGGTGACATCAGTTTGGTTGTCAGCACTTTTAGCTGGAATATTGAGCTGATGATCACTATTGCTAGCGTATTTAAGTGAGCCGGCCGCACTAAAACCTTCAACCGTATTTTTTGCTGCATTATATGTAAAATCGGTACTTATGTATAATTCATCGGCTTGGACCAATCCTTGCCAAGCTGGGATGATGGGGACAAATAATTGGGTCAGCATAATTAGCATGGCGAACACATGCACAAACCGCTTCATTAATTTGCTTTTCATAATTAATTTCCCTCGTATTGCATTAATTTTTCAGTTGTTTAATTTTTAAGATTTAGGATGCTAACCCGTCAGTTGGCTAGTATCTACTTATAGTGTACGGCTGAGAATTTGCTAAATTCTGGGTACAGTGTAGTTTTTTTTTGGGGGGTTATGACTATATGAGCATTGTCTAGTTTCGCGGATTAATCGTTTGATTTTCGTCAAAAAAAATCACCATAATTGCCAAATTGGCCCTCATGGTGATTAGATTAATTTAATTAGAACAGCCCCACAATGTGGCCTTGTTCGTCGATATCGATATCATATGCCGCTGGGTGCTTTGGCAACCCCGGCATCGTCAAGATTGAACCGGTCATGGCCACTAAGAACCCGGCCCCCAACTTAGGCACAAATTCACGGACATGAATCTTGAACCCAGTTGGTGCGCCCAACTTCTTAGCGTCATCTGAGAATGAATATTGCGTCTTGGCCATGATGATTGGCAACTTATCCCAACCTAGCTTAGCAAAGGTCTTCAATTGCTTTGCCGCCTTATCCGACAATTCGACCCCGTCACCACCATAAATCGTGGTAACAATCTTTTCCAACTTCACAATCGCATCATCTTCAGGCGCATACAATGGCGTGAAGTTTGATGCTTGAGCCGTCGCTTCGATGACCGCTTTGGCCAATTCAGGCGCCCCAGCTCCACCTTGCTCCCACACATTAGCCAAGTACGCCTTGGCTCCATGCTCGCTCACAAAGGCTTGGACCGCTTGAATTTCTTCAGGTGTATCCGTGATGAAGCGGTTGACCGCAACCAAGACCGGCACGTTGTAGCGTGACATGGCCTTTAAGTGTTGTCCTAAGTTGGCCAACCCAGCCTTCAAAGCGCCCAAATCAGGTTCCTTGAGTTCATCTTTGGCCTTACCGCCATGCATCTTTAATGCCCGCACCGTCGCCACAATGACAATGGTATCTGGTGTCTTACCCAACAATGGCACCTTGAAGTCCAAGAACTTCTCGCCACCCAAATCAGCCCCAAAGCCCGCTTCGGTCACGACGTAATCGGCCAATTGCAAAGCCGTCTTCGTAGCCCGAATTGAGTTGGTACCTTGGGCGATATTGGCAAATGGACCCCCATGAATCAACGTTGGCGTGTGGGCCAAGGTTTGGACCAAATTTGGTTTGATGGCATCCTTTAACAAGGTCGTCAACGCCCCAGCCACGCCCAAGTCCTTAACCGTGACAGGGACACGCTCATACGTATAGCCAATCACAATCTTTTCGATGCGCGCCTTCATATCCATCAAGTCATGTGACAAGGTCAAAATGGCCATCAATTCTGATGCAACGGTAATATCAAAGCCGTCTTCACGGGGCACCCCAGAAGTTGGGCCACCCAAACCAATATTGATGTGGCGTAGGGCTCGGTCATTAACGTCCAAGGCCCGCTTCCACAACATCCGCCGCGGATCAATATTCAACGGATTCCCTTGGAAAATGCTGTTATCAATCACCGCCGCCAACGTGTTGTGCGCTGACGTCAAAGCGTGAAAATCACCGGTAAAATGCAAGTTAATATCCGCCATTGGGACAACTTGTGCATTTCCACCACCAGTTGCGCCACCCTTCATCCCCATTACGGGCCCAAGTGAAGGTTCACGCAAGGCGATCATCGTCTTCTTACCAGCCAAAACCAAGGCATCCGCCAACCCAACAGTTACGGTTGACTTACCTTCACCAGCTGGCGTCGGGTTAATGGCCGTCACCAAAATCAACTTACCCAATTCTTGCTTGCGGGCAATGCTTGGATCCAAATTGATTTTAGCCTTATCCCGACCATATGGTTCTACTTCATGATGTTGCAAACCAGCTGCGGTTGCAATGTCATCAATAGGCCAAACTTCAGCAGCTTGGGCGATTTCAATATCTGATTGCATGTGTGTTACTCTCCCTCTTTGTTCAATGCTTGATAAGCGATATCGTGGCGATATTGCAAATCAGTGTGCAAACTATCAATTACATCATACAATTTTTTTGCGACTTCGTGGGCAGTTTTTGCATGCGAAATTACTGTCACGACTCGACCACCACTGGTAATCAACGCGCCAGTAGCATTTTGCTTAACGCCAGCATAATTGACATGGACGTCTGGTGCGTCAATGATTGGCACCGGCAAACCTTTTTCAGGCGCAACCGGATAACCTGGCGCAGCTAAGACCACGCCCATATAAACGTCGCTAGTTTGCCATTGCGTGGTAGGTTGCTTGCCATCGACCAAATCCAAAATCATTTGATAGAAATCTGATTCGAGTTGCGGGAGCACCATTTGCGCTTCGGGGTCACCGAGGCGGACGTTAAATTCAATAACTTTGGGACCTTGCGCCGTCAACATGACACCAGTATATAAAATCCCAGTAAAGGTTGCACCGGCTGCCTTGATGCCATTAATCGCTGGCAGCACCAAAGTATCAATCGCTTGTTGGCGCACAGCATCATCAATCCAGCGCACTGGGCTATACGCACCCATCCCACCAGTGTTAGGACCTTCATCTCGGTCCAACAAGCGCTTGTGATCTTGGGCAATTGGTGCATGCACGATACCATTTTCACCAACGAATGAGAAAATTGAAAACTCAACGCCGGCCAAAAATTCTTCGACGACGAGCTTTTGCTTAGAATTGTTGGCATACGTTGTCGTCAACAAGGCTTCGAGGTCCGCTTGGGTCTTTACAATCGTCACCCCTTTACCCAGTGCTAAACCATCGAGTTTGATGACGACTGGCAAACCGAAATTCGCCGTCACCGCACGCGCTTCAGGTAAGCTATTGGCGACTTCTGAATCAGCGGTGGGAATTTCATTTTCAATTAAAATCTTTTTAGCAAACGCTTTTGAGCCTTCGAGTTGAGCAGCAAAGGCAGTTGGCCCAAAAATCTTTAAATCAGCCGCCCTAAACGTATCCACGACACCATGGGTCAATGGATCTTCTGAGCCGACCATCGTCAAAGCAATGTGATTTTGTTGGGCAAACTTTACCAATGCCGGAATATCCGTAGCGGCAATGTTTTCACATACCAAGCCGGCATCAGTCATCCCCGCATTACCTGGCGTTACGATGACTTGTTCAACTTTTGGACTCCGCAAGAATGTTTGTGCAATTGCGTGTTCACGGGCACCTGACCCAATTACTAGCACCTTGGCCATTATGTAGTTTCCTTTCATGCAAGATATTTATCGTTTTCAAGAAAGCGCACCCTCTTGAAAACGACAAATATCGTCGTTTTATAAACGTGTTCCTCAAGGCTGCATTCCTTACCTAAGCCCCTTTTGCCAACTCACGCTTTCAGCGCAAGCCGTCAAAACAGGCTTAGGACGGAACGCAAAACACCTTGCCTCTCACTCTCTTCTTAGTGCCTAAAATGGCGATTCCCTGAAAATACCATCGCAATGCCGAGTTCATTGGCTTTGTCGATTGAATCTTGGTCGCGGACTGAGCCACCTGGTTGCACAATGGCTTTGATACCATGTGAAGCCGCATATTCAACTGAATCATCAAATGGGAAGAACGCGTCAGATGCCAAAACTGCATCATCCAAGCTGTCAACAATCTTCTTGGCGTTATTGACGGCATACGTCACTGAGTCAACCCGGTTCGGCTGACCAGCCCCCACTCCCAGCGTTTGACCATGGCGGGCGACAACAATCGCGTTTGACTTCACGTGCTTAACGGCCTTTTGCGCAAAGACCATCGCTTCTAATTGTTCTTGCGTAGGTTGCACATCAGTCACAATTTGCATATCAGCAATTTCTTCATTCACCAAATCACGTTCTTGCACGACAACGCCACCCAAGACAGACGTGATTTCATAGCCTTGTGGCACGTCAGTCGTAAATGGCAACGTCAACAAGCGCAAGTTCTTTTTCTTGGTCAACAATTCAAAGGCTTCTGGCGTGAAGCTTGGGGCGATGATAATTTCTAAGAAAATCGCCTTCAACTTGGTCGCCGTTGCCAAATCAACTTCACGATTCAACGCGACGATACCACCAAAGATTGACACCGGATCAGCGGCATAAGCCTTATCCCAAGCAGTTTCAATATCAGCGCCTTGCCCAATGCCAGCTGGGTTCATGTGCTTAACTGTTACCACAGTTGGCTCTGAGAATTCAGCGACAATCCGCAAAGCAGCGTCCGCGTCACGAATATTGTTGTATGACAATTGCTTACCATGCAAAATATTAGCTGACAAAACTGAATAAACTTCAGGCAAAGCGGTCGTGTAAGCAGCGGCCTTTTGGAAGGGGTTTTCACCATAACGCATTTCATCAAACAAGTCGTAAGTTTGCGTGAATGGCGTTGGGAAAGCTTCATCGGTCATGTAGTTGGCGATCAAAGCATCATACGCAGCGGTGTGGCGGAAAACCTTAGCTGACAAAGCCTTGCGGAACGTGATGTCGATATCGTCATTTTTCAACTTATCCAACACGATTTCATAATCAGTCGGGTCAGTAATTGCCAACACGCCACCAAAATTCTTGGCCGCTGAACGCAACATTGATGGCCCACCGATATCGATGTTTTCGATGGCTTCGGCTTCAGTCACACCATCTTTTTGAATCGTTGACTTGAATGGGTACAAATTAACCACGACCAAATCGATCGGTGTGATTTCGTATTCAGCTAACTTGGCCATGTGTTCTGGCAAGTCGCGGCGGGCTAACAAACCACCATGCACACGGGGGTGCAAAGTCTTGACCCGGCCGTCCAACATTTCAGGGAAACCCGTTACTTCATCAATGGCGATGGGGTTCAAGCCAGCTTCGGCCAAAACCTTCAATGTGCCACCAGTTGATACCAATTCATAGCCTAATTCAACCAACCCTTGGGCGAATGGAACCAAACCATTTTTATCTGAAACACTCAATAATGCACGTGCCATTAGTTAAATACTCCTTCGTTTAATAACGTTTCTAGTGTGTTGGGATATAGCTCATGCTCAGTGGCATGAATGCGGGCTTCCAGCGTTTCCAAGGTATCATCAACCTCGATAGCAACAGGTGCTTGGGCGATAATCTTGCCCGTGTCCATCCCTGCATCGACATAATGCACGGTCACCCCGGTGATTTTCACGCCGTAATTAAACGCGTCATCAATCCCGTGGGTGCCTGGAAAGCTCGGCAACAACGCCGGATGGATATTAACAATCCGGTCCTTGAACGGATCCAACAAGACAGGCGTCAATAACCGCATGTAGCCAGCCAAGATAATCCCGTCAACGGTATCCGCTTGTAATTGTGCCACGATGGCGGCTTCTGCCAACCCCCGATTATCATAAGCTTTGTAGTTGATGACCGTATATGGCACACCAAACTCTATTGCTAATTCAATCGCGCCAATATTGTCATGATCAACAATCAACCGCACAAATTCCGCGTTTAATTGCCGCTCAATAATTGCGTGTTGAAGCGCCGCAAAATTCGTCCCGCGCCCACTCGCAAAAATTGCTAACCGTGTTATTGCCATGGTGCCTCCCCAGTGAAGGTCACGCCCTCAGCTGTGCGGGCCGTCATTTGACCAACCACATAGGCATCGGCCCCTAACTTGCTCATCACCGTTTCAACGTTAGCCGGGCGCACCATCAAAATCATGCCCAACCCGTTGTTAAACGTCAACAACATATCATGCAAGCTCAATTGACCTGCTGATTGCAAAACGTCAAAGATTGGTAAGACCGGCCAGCTACCCCAGTTAAGTTCAGCGGCCAAATCATCCCCATACGCCCGTGGCAAGTTTTCCAAGAAACCACCCCCAGTAATGTGGGCAATCCCTTCGACCAACTTGGCATCCAACAATGGCGTAACTTGGGCGCCATATAGCTTAGTAGGTTCTAACAATGCAGCCTGCAAAGTTGGCGCTAATTGGGTAAAGCCTGAGCCATCATCAATCTTTAAGACGTGGCGCACCAATGAATACCCATTTGAGTGAATCCCTGATGATGCCAGCCCGATCAAAACGTCACCAGTTTGGACGCGATCACCAGTCAAGATATCTTCACGTTCAGCAATCCCGACACCAAATGAAGCTAAGTCATAATGATTTTTAGCATACAAACCTGGCAATTCGGCTGATTCACCACCGATTAATGCAGCGCCAATTTCTTTACAAGCAGCTGCCACCCCACCGACAATTTCGGCCACCACTTCAGGACGCATCTTGTCCACGGCCAAATAATCCAACAAAAACAATGGCTTTGCACCTTGGGCCAAGATATCATTCATTGTCATAGCGACCAAATCTTGGCCAATCGTGTCATGTTTATTAGCCGCAATGGCGAGCAACAACTTAGTGCCGACACCATCAGCACCAGAAATCAAAACGGGATCCGTGTAACCAGTTCCCAAGGCAAACGCGGCACCAAAACCGCCTAGGCCAGCCAAAACGTGGTCATTATAAGTTGACTTAACAGCGGCAGACATCTTTTGAACAGCTAAGTTTCCAGCTTCAACGTCAACGCCTGCTGCTGCATATGCATTTGTCTCAGACATAATTAGTGGACTCCTTGTAATTCTTGGTTTGATAAGGTTGGCACTTGCTTTGGTGAATACATTTCCGTTGGTTCTGGTTGGAAATCAACTTCGCCCGTGGCCGCTTTGTCAGCCAAACCAGGTGCGTAGTCATAAATTGGACTTGGATAATGGCCGTCAAAGTACGCCGTTGTCAAGCCGTTCCCTTCACCGACATATGGCAAATCGATTGCGGCTACTAAGCCTTCAGTTGAGAGGAATTCGAGCGAATCAGCCCCAATAATCTCACACATTTCAGCCTTGGTATGGTTGGCCGCCATCAATTCGTTCGTCGTTTGCATATCAACCCCGTAAAATGATGGGTATTTGAAAGCTGGTGAAGCGACCCGCACGTGGACTTCTTTAGCCCCGGCTTTGCGCAACATATTAATGATGAACTTTGAGGTCGTTCCGCGCACGATTGAATCATCAATCAAGACAACGCGCTTGTCAGCCACAACGTCAGCCACGGCCGTCAACTTCATGCGAACCGCGCGTTCACGCTTTTCTTGGGTGGGTTCGATAAATGTCCGAGCGACGTATTGATTCTTGATCAAACCCATTTCATTTGGTAAACCAGCCGCTTCAGCATAACCAGCTGATGCCGACAAAGCTGAATTCGGTACGCCGACAACGATGTCAGCTTCCACGCCTTGTTCTTTAAACAAATTGGCACCCATGCGCTTGCGAGCTTTGTGCACGTTGACGCCATAGATGTTTGAATCGGGGCGCGCAAAGTACACGTACTCCATCACGTCGATATTCAAAGTCGTTTTATTAGTGTAATGTTCAATGGCAATCCCATCATTATCAATAGTTACCAATTCACCAGGTTGCACGTCACGAATGAAACGGGCACCAGACACTGACAAAGCCGCGGTTTCTGACGTCACGACATACGAACCGTCCGTCATTTGACCAATCACGAAGGGCCGGAACCCATGCGGATCCAAAGCGGCATACAAAGTCGTGGGCGTCATCAATAAGAAGGCAAACCCACCCCGTAATTGATTCAAGGCTTCCTTGAGCTTGTCAGCAAAACATTCCGCCTTGGAATGGCGAATCAAGTGCAACAAAACTTCCGTATCTGATGAAGATTGGAAGATGGCACCCTTGTCTTCTAAGGCTTTGCGTAATGACAAAGCGTTGGTGATATTACCATTGTGGGCCAATGCCAATTGTTCGTCAGAGAAATTAACCATCAACGGTTGGATGTTTTCGATCCCCGCTGAACCAGCCGTCGCATATCGCACGTGGCCGATCGCAGCGTTACCCTTTAAACGTTCCATCCGGGCTGGGTTATGAAAAACTTCACCCAATAACCCAAGCCCGCGTTCTTGCCAGAGCCGGCCAGCTTGGTTTGAGACAATCCCAGCCCCTTCTTGACCACGGTGTTGCAACGCGTGCAACCCATAATACGTAACTGCAGCGGCATCAGGTCGCCCCCACACGCCAAAAATTCCACACTCTTCATTCAAAGAGCTATCATTTCCTACTTGTTCAAAAGCCATGAAATCGCCCCCGTATACTTTGCTTCAGCTTCAGCCTTAGTCAAATCAATTGCTTGATCATTAGCTGAAATCTTGATGTTTTCAACGGCTGTAACCGTCCCTAAGCGTTGCACCTGCGCCCCACTCAAAGCTTCAAACGCACTAACTTGTTCAGCTGGTACCGAAACGATGAATTGTGCTTGGCCTTCTGCAAACAACATGGCAGCAGGTACATCAGCTGTTAATTCGATTCCAAACTTGGTACCAAAAGCGGCTTCGGCAGCTGCAACAGCCACCCCACCTTCAGCCACGTCATGGGCTGAGGCTAACAAACCAGCTTGGATGGCTTCCAAGACCAACTTTTGGCTCGCCAATTCAATGTCGTCATTAAATTCAAGCAATTGACCAGCAATCTTGCCAGTTTCCAACTTTTGCAATTCTGAACCATTAAAGGCCGCTTGGAAGTCACCAACCAAGTAAACTGCATCCCCAGCTTGCTTGTAAGCAATCGTGGTAATGTTTTTATTGTCTTCGTGAAGGCCAACCATCCCAATCATTGGCGTTGGATAGATTGGTTCACCATTGGTTTCGTTGTACAAAGACACGTTTCCAGAGATGATTGGCGTATCAAGCTTCTTAGCCAAATCGTTAACCCCAGTACATGCTTGGTCAAAAGTCCAATAAATTTCAGGATCATCTGGGTTACCAAAGTTCAAGCAATCCGTGATTCCGATTGGCAAAGCACCGGTAGCCACGATGTTACGAGCAGCTTCAGCCACGGCCATCTTGCCCCCATTATATGGATCAAGGTAAACATAACGGCTATTTACGTCCGTCGTCATTGCCAATGCCTTCTTCGTCCCACGGACACGGACCACGGCAGCATCGCCACCAGGCTTGATTACAGTGTCAGTCCGCACCATTGAATCATAGTGGCGGAACAAATCAGCCTTTGAAGCGATCGTTGGTTGAGCCAACAAAGCCAAGAAAGTTTCATTGGCGTTGGCCACAACTGGTTGATATTGGTCAGCACTGGCATTTACCAAGTAAGCTGGCTTAACTTCCGCCATGTTTTGCTTAGGCGCACTCGTCAAGAACTCAACATCCAAATCAGCCACAATTTCGCCTTGGAATTCCAAGCGGTAACGACCGTCATCAGTCACTTCACCGACTACGACAGCATCCAATTCAACTTCTGAGAAGACTTGGGCAACTTCGGCTTCATGGCCTTTGGCAACGACGATCAACATGCGTTCTTGTGATTCTGACAACATTAATTCGTATGGCGTCATGTTAGTTTCACGTTGTGGCACCAAATCAAGGTGCAACAAGATCCCCATGCCCGCCTTGCCAGCCATTTCTGATGATGAAGACAAAATCCCAGCGGCACCCATGTCTTGCACCCCAACGACCACGTCGCCATGTTCGTTGATGACCTTCAAAGTCGCATCCATGACGAGCTTTTCCATGAAGGGATCACCCACTTGGACAGCTGAACGATTTTGGTCTTCGTCAGTCTTGAATTCAGCTGACGCAAACGTTGCGCCATGAATACCGTCACGACCAGTCTTGGCCCCCACGTACATCACTGAATTACCAACGCCTTCAGCCTTACCAACTTGCATAGCGCGTTGATCTAAAATCCCAACTGCCATCGCGTTAACCAACGGATTACCTTGATAACAAGGGTCAAAGGCGATTTCGCCCCCCACCGTTGGAATCCCAATCGCGTTACCGTAACCAGCGATGCCAGCCACGACGCCACCTAGTAAGTGTTGCGTTTGGGGATTATCTAATTCACCAAACCGCAAACTATCAAGACAGGCGATTGGTTGGGCACCCATTGAGAAAATGTCACGCAAAATACCACCGATACCGGTTGCAGCACCTTCATAAGGTTCCACAGCGGATGGGTGGTTGTGTGATTCGGCCTTGAAAACAACCGCTTGGCCATCTCCAATATCAAGGATTCCAGCGCCTTCACCAGGGCCTTGCAACACGCGGTCATTCGTTGACCAGAACTTGCGCAATACCGGCTTTGACTTCTTGTATGAACAGTGTTCTGACCACATTGCTGAAAACATGCCAGCTTCTGTGTAGTTAGGCAAGCGGCCGATTGTGTCGACGATTAATTGGTACTCTTCGTCAGTCAAGCCCCATGCCAAATACATCTTGGTGTCGCGCACTTGTTCTGCGGTTGGCTCAAATGCCATTGGATTTTTAATTGTCGCTTCCATGAAATTAACCTACCTCGATTTCTGACAAAACTTTTTCAACAACCCCGGCAAAGAAGCCGCGACCATCAGTGTTTCCAAGTAATGGATCAATTGCGCGTTCCGGATGGGGCATCATACCCAAAACATTACCCGCTTTATTGGTAATCCCGGCAATTTGATCAAGGGAACCATTCACGTTGTCTTTGTATGTGAAGATGACTTGCCCGTTTTGATGCAATTCTTCAATCGTTGCAGGATCGGCGTAGTAACGGCCTTCACCATGGGCAACGGGGATTTTGATCGTCTTAGTCGCATCATAACTATTTGTAAAGGCGGTATTCGCGTTGGCAATTTGCAATTCAACTTCATCGCAAATGAAGCCTGGGGCCGTATCGTCAACGGCATTGTCCATCAATTGACCAGGCAACAAACCTGCTTCCGTCAAAACTTGGAAGCCATTGCAGATTCCAACGACGATTTTACCTTCACCGGCTGCTTTAGCCACGGCATCCATGGCTGGTGAGAAACGCGCCACGGCACCTGAGCGAAGATAATCACCATATGAGAAGCCACCGGGCAAGAAAATTGCATCATAAGCATCTAAATTAGCTGTGTCTTTTTCGACAATATCCGTATCAACCCCGAAATCCTTCAAGGCATAGTACATGTCGAAATCACAGTTTGAACCTGGGAATCGAACAACTGCTGCTTTCATGAATTAAACCTCCGCCAAATCGAAACGATACGTCTCAGTGTTGTGATTAATCAACAATTCTTCAGTGAAACTCTTAACCAATTGGGCAGCCGCTTCTTTAGTGTCAGCAGTCAATTTGATTTCAAAATACTTACCTTGGTTAACTTGTTCAACTGCCTTGAAATCCATCCGGTGCAAGGCTGACTTGATAACTTCACCTTGTGGATCCAAGATTGAGGGCTTATACGTAACATAAATTTTTGCTAAAAACATGTGATTTACTCCTATTTCAATGCGTCTTGTAAACGTGACAGTACAATTTCATAAACGGCGGTAATTTCGCCGGTGCCCTTACGGAAAACATCCTTATCAAGCGATTCTTTAGTAGTTTGATCAACCAAACGCATGTTGTCTGGTGATAATTCATCGGCCAAAATCAAGCGACCATCTGGCAAATAGCCCAATTCAATCTTGAAATCCACCAACATGATGTTAATCTTGGCAAACAAGGCCACCAACTTTTCATTAACTTGCAAAGCCGTTGCGCGGAACGTCTGAATATCAGCTGCTGAAGCCAAGTCCAACGCCAAGATTTGTGAATCATTTAACGTTGGATCATCAAGCTCATCATTTTTAAAGTAGAACTCTTGGACCTTGGGGGTCAGGGGCTTGAGATGTTCAACGGCGTATTTGCGTTCAAAGCTACCTGACGCAAAATTACGGGTCACGACTTCCACCGGCGCCATCTTCAACTTTTTAACCAAGACATCCGAATCGTTAAGTTGCTCGATGAAATGGTTTTCAATGCCTTGCTCCGTCAAATATTGGAACAACAAGCCAGAAATAGCATTCGTGTAATGGGCTTTGTTAGCGATGGCTTCTTTTTTCTTACCATTCAAGGCCGTGGCTTGATCCAAATTATGCACCCAGATTAATGCAGGGTCTGTCGTGTTATAAATGGCTTTGGCTTTACCTTCAATGATTAAATCGGTTTGCTCAACCTTGCTCATGATTTTTACTCCAATTCAATAGTGCTTGTATACTTTTCTTCCCAACGGCCGTGATATGCCCCATTTTACGATCCCGTTTAATATCAGCTTTCCCGTAATCATGGAAATGCCAGGCTGGTTGATTAACCAAATCTTGGCGGGCTTGCGTCAATTCATCGCCCAAGAGATTGAGCATCAATGCAGTATCAACGGCTTTAATTTCATCAATCGGCAAACCACAAATACTACGGACATGGCCTTCAAATTGCGAAACATTTGTCCCTTCAATCGTGTAGTGACCAGAATTGTGGGGGCGCGGTGCTAATTCATTAACGTACACAGCATCACCAGCCACAAACATTTCAACCCCCAAGACACCACGCAAATCCAGGTGTTCAGCAATCTGAGTGGCAATTTGGAAAATCTCAGCCTTTAAAGTCGCTGAGATGTTGGCTGGCGCGTGGGTCGTCTTCAAGATGTGATTGGCATGGACATTTTCTGCCACCGGCCAAACATGGACTTGATCCAAACCATCGCGGGTCACCATGACACTCAATTCACGATCAAAACTGATTTGTTTTTCCAAAATCAATTGCACATTTTCTGGAACTGGCCAACGTGCAATTAACGCACTCAAAGTCTCTTGTGAATCAATATCCCATTGACCGTGGCCATCATAGCCACCTTCAGCCGTTTTCAAGATTGCTGGGCAACCCACTTCGGCCACCTTGGCATCCAGACTAACCACGCTTTCAACTTCAGCAAAGGTCGTAACCGGAATGCCATTGTCAGCTAAGAATTGCTTCTCGCGTAAACGATTTTTAGTGATGTGGAGCAAGTCCGTCCCTTGTGGTAAGGCGGTAATCTTGCTAGCTTCTTGTAAAGTATTTAAATCAACATTCTCAAATTCATAAGTTAAGACGTCAGATTGCCGAGCGAGATTCAATAACGCAGCTTCATCATCGTAGCCAGCCGTGATTTGAAAATCAGCAATTTGCCCAGCTGGACAATCCGGGGTTGGATCTAAGACGCCGACCCGATAACCCATGGGCTTTGCAGCCAGGGCAATCATCCGACCAAGTTGACCGCCGCCGACAATCCCAATCGTCGCTGGTGGCAAAATGATTTTATTCATACAACTGTGCCTCACTATCCATTGCAGCTTGGGTTTGACTAGCGCGGAAAGCCGCCACGGCATCCGCCACCTTGTGATCTGTCACTCCAATAATTTGAGCAGCCAAGTAAGCTGCGTTCTTGGCTCCAGCAGTCCCAATCGCAACGGTCGCAACGGGCACGCCAGCTGGCATTTGCACAATGCTCAACAACGAATCCATGCCGTTCAAGGCCTTAGATTGCACTGGGACACCGATGACTGGCAAAGTTGTGCTAGCTGCCAACATGCCAGGCAAATGCGCAGCGCCACCAGCCCCAGCAATAATCACGGCAATGCCTTGTTCACGAGCACCTTCGCCAAATTCAGCCAATTGCTTAGGCATGCGATGGGCTGAAATAATGTGTTTTTCGACCTCGATTTCCAAATTTTCAAGAATATCGGTTGTTAGTTTCATAGTCGGCCAATCAGAAATTGACCCCATTACAACTGCTACTTTCGTCATTTACTAGCTCCTCACCAATTATTGTATGTAATCGTTCGTCTTTTCATTTATATTAAACCTAAATATCAACTAAAAGTATATGGTTTTACTTTTAGTAAGCGGATATTTGTGTTTTTTGTTCGTGTTTTATGAATTTTGTCCAAAAACTACCGAACATTCGTAATGAAAACGTTTTCAATCCATAAATCGATCTTCCGTCTTTAAGTTTATCCGTAATTTAGGAACGTTTTGTTACCAAAGCTTAGTGCGTTTAAGTCTATGCCAATAACAGCAAAAAAAACCACCAAGACCAGTTATAGTTTAGGCGGATTTTAGGGATTACCAATTAATTTCAAACAACACATTGATCCCAACTAAATTAATAAATCTAAACCAAAACACTTTGCCCCGAAAAGGGCAAAGAAAAAAACCTAATCGAGCAACCCCGACAAGGTTTTAAAATGTTAATTAATTACGCTTCTGCTTACCAGCATTCCGCTCCCGATTACTCTGCTTAGAAGTATCCTTCTCACTAACCTGATCAGTAATATCCTTAGGCCCAGCCCCCTGTTCACCCTGCTTAGCCTGCGCATCTTGCATCATCTTAGCAAAGCCACCAGTAGCTTGCGGCGTCTCAATCTTACCAGCCAAAGCGTCTTCAACAACGTCATTAACCGTAAAACTAGCTTCAACACCCTTACGCAACCGTGGCCGCCAAGCGTTGATGATCAAAGTTTGGATAATCATAACCAAAGCCCCGACAAAGAAGTATAACCCAACCCCGGCGTTAGTCATGTAAGTCATGAAGAACATCATAATTGGCATCATGAACATCATTTGCTTCATTTGCTTACGTGTTTCTTCAGGAACCCCAATAATTGACAAATATGATTGTACGAAATATACAACCCCAGTCAAAATCGCAATCACCAAGCTCTTTTCGCTCAATGAAATACCAAAGAAGGCCGCTTGCTTGATTTCAGTCATTTGGGTCGTGGCCCAGGCTAAACTCTTGTAATTACTAATTACGTGCGGATTAATTGCCCCGTACAAGCCTGAGAAGATTGGCCATTGGACGATCAAAACTGCAAAGTTCATCCCACCAAGTAATGAGACGTTGTTTTCGCGATACACGGTCATCATAGCTTGAGAAGCCAGCATTTTCTCTTCTTGAGTAGATGCCGTCTTTTGCGCTTCTTGAACACGGCGCAATTGTGGTTGCAACAATCGCATCTTCTCTTGTTGAATCGTCATGTTCCGTGATTGATGCAACATAATTGGCAACAATAACAAACGCACGATGACCGTCAACAAAATGATTGACCAGCCAATGGCGTCTGGGCCACCAAGAATGCTACCAGCCGAGTTCATAAAGTTTGCTAATGGTTCAGCTAGGAAGTAGATGTGGCCGGTAAAAAATAATACTGCCAATAAGATCAACAAGACAGGTGTTAGACCTTTAATTTTCATGGATTGTAATCCCTTTTCTCTTTAAAATTTACTTATAAGAGTATACCACAATCCCAGTGACTAGCAAAAAAAGTTAGGGAGATTCCCTAACTTTTGGCGAACTTAATTGACATTTTTGGCAACTAATTTAATTAATGATTGTTTACCACCAGTATTCACAATTGAATTTTGGTAGATCCGTGAACATGCCCACACCGCAACGGGAATGAAAATTAACGTCAATGCCAGTGAGGCCACAATTTGCCACCATTCAACCTTCCCCAAAATAATTTGGGCTGGCATATTAAATGGTGAGAACAATGGCACGTACGCACTCAAGGTGACTAACCAAGCCACCCCTTTACCAAGCATGGGTGCATAAATGGAAACATAAAACGCCATGACGATGATAATTTGAATCAACGCAATAGAACTCGAGACTTCTTCAATCGAATTAACGCGGCTCCCTAGCGCTGCATAAAAACATGCATATGAGAAATACGCAAGAATAAACCACACGAAGATCCACAAGCCAGCGCCCAGATGCGTCGTGATGACACTCGCATCAATCACGCCAAAGCCAATCGCCGCAAGCGCTCCACTTCCAACGATTAACAAGATTTGCAAGATCCCTGTCAGGCCAATTCCAATAACTTTACCGGCCAACAACTCCCATGGCTTTAAGAGGGATAGCAAAATTTCCACGGTTCGTGAGGCTTTTTCTTGCGCCACGCCATTGGCAATCGCTTGGCCCGTTAAGACTAAACTCATAAAAATAATGACCCCCACCCCGATACTAATCATCATGGCAATCGTATCTGGCGAATTAATGTGGGCGGCCTTGGTCAGTTCAGCCGTCTTTTGCGCGACTTCTTGGCTAAATTGGACCGGGTTCACCCCATGTTTCAACAAAACTGAATTTTGCGCCTTACCAGCGATTTCAGCACTCTTCATGAAGTCGAGTGAATTGGCATGGTTTTTGCCAATATAAGCCACAAACATGGCCACGATAACTAAAATCATCATCGTCAGCGTTGAAGAAATGTAGCCCTTGGATTTCACAAACGTACTAAATTCCCGGCGCACGACCAACATTAGCGGAGACAAGACTTTGTTTGAATAGTGCTTGGTTTTGGGCGCTTTGCTAAATAATTTCATCTTAGGCATCCCCCTTCATCAAATCCCCAAAGATATTTGCCAATGGGGTTGGAATCGTGATGGTTGGTTGGGCATGGGTAATCGCGCGTAATTCGTCAGGCGTCCCCACGTGCAACATATCACCGTGGTTAATAATGCCCACTCGATCACATAATTCATCAATCAATTCGAGTTGATGTGATGAAAAGATGACGGCGACACCCTTTTGAGCCATGGCTTTGATGCTGTCACTCATGTGGCGCACCGCAATTGGATCCAAACCACTAAAGGGTTCGTCCAAAATCAAAATCTTTGGCTGCCCCAACAAAGCCACCACTAACTGCACACGTTGGGCATTTCCAGTTGATAAATCCTTTAACAACTTGTCTTTGTGTGCCATGACATTTAAATCAGTCATCAGTTGTTCAACTTGTTCGTGGGCCTCTTTAGCCGACAAACCCTTTAATTGACCAAAGAATTCTAATTGTTCCATGACTTGCATTTTCGGGTACAGGCCACGCTCACTAGGCATGTAGCCAATTGTTTGGCGCGCTTTGGCAGCCGCCGATTCATTGACATGCTCCCCGACAACTTTGACATCATCGACATACACTTCCCCAGCATTTGCAGCTAAAACACCCATAATAATCCGCATGGTGGTTGACTTTCCAGCTCCATTGGCACCGACGAAACCAAAAATTTCACCGGCTTGCACGTCAAAACTCACCTGATTTAAGGCATTAAATTCTTTTTTACCATCGATAAATACTTTACTAACTTCTTGAACTTTAAGCATCACAACCTCCACATCACATCTTAATTCATACATCTAGTATAGAATACCTAGCTCCTGAATATGTGACTTTTTTACTAATTTGCCCCCATAAAAAAAAGAGCCAATTTATCGACTCAGTTTGTGCTATTATTTGTATTCTTCAGGCGTTGGCTCTTCATCAAAGGCTTCCACCTTAGCCAATAAGTCAGCCAGTTCGTTCTTGCGTCGATCACGTGGAATAAACAAGCCCAACATTTCTTCGTTGATCCCGGCCATCACGTGGGTCACATGCCCATCAGCATCAGTTTCAACCGTCAACGGTGACTTTAACGACTTGTTAGGGGCGTCAATCACATCATTGATCGTCCAATCATCAATCGACATCCCACGTGGGTTCTTAAATAATGTTGCTTCTGGATCTTCAGCCGCACAAATTTTGCGCATCAAAGGCACGTCAACGGGCAAGGCATCTGAATCCTTTAATTGCACCACGTTGTATGGCAATTCATTCTTTTCAAAAAATTCCATCACTGACTTCAAAGCACTCAAAGCTGAAGAGCGGTGTGAGAATGAGTAAACTGTCACTGTCATGTAGATTTCCCCTAATCATTTTCTTATTATTTCAATTATCAACGTGTAGCCTATTTACGTCAAGTTTAGGCATTGAATTTACTATCAATTGCCTCAATATTTTTAATCAACAACGTCATTTTGCCATCCGGATTATTCACAAATTCTACTTGGCTGCGGTCTTGATAAGCCTCCATGGGAATTGCAATCTCAATTCCTGACGCTAACTTAAATTTTTGGACGCTATATTTCTTTTGGTAGCGTGCCGCATTATCAACGGTTATTTCATGTTGAATTGACCGATTTTCCAATGAATCATTATAGGCTTGCTTAGCAGTGATGTTATCACTAAACACCGCCTGGGCAATTTCTTCAGTGTCAATCTTACCAAATTCAGCCACACTGGCAAAAATCGTGGCTTGCGCAGTGGCCAAGGCTTCATGTTCAGGTACATCAAACTTGTTGGCGATGTGCTTCACGGCTTGCTTGATACCTTGCAATTCCGACCGCACACTCGCATCAGGCGCCATTTCTAAGAAGCGTTCGGAAAAATACATCGTGCGGTGCCCATCAATGCGATATTGCTTTTCAACCAGGCGATATGAACCCTCCATCAAATTCACGATAATGCCTTCTTCAGGCGTAGAACCGGCGCCAGGCAAGATGGCTTGATTCAAAACCAATTGATTGATCATCGTTTCGTCTTGATAGTCGACGATGTGGGAAAAGCGTGGCGCAAAGTTAACTTTAAAGGTCGCAAAATAATCAAATTGCCCCTCAGAATATTCAAGCGTCAACATATCCCCCGCCGGAATTTCCGTCTGAGCTTGGATGATATCATACAATTTTTCCGCCAAACGCGTCGTCTTCTCCGCAAAGGTCAGACCATTATCATCATCGAGCATCTTGGCTAAGTAATCTTCACCAGTTAATGTCCCAGTTTTATAATCAGCATTGTTGAATTTGGCAATAATTTTTTCAAAATAATCATGGAGGCCACCAGAATTGATGTCCATTTCACCTTGCGAGGCAATCAAGTTACCCGAATCTTTATCTAGAATATGCAAAATTGCATGTTTGACAATCATATTAATCACACTCACTTTTTAAAATCTAATATCTCTATCCTATCAAAAAATCGAACTGAAAAACTCAATTCGATTAATTAATTTTATTTACTGATCGTCAACATTGAATACTTACGGCGTTGACTAGCATAAAAGATGCCCATAATCATGGTGAAAATTAGTCCAATGCCAACCATCACCACGATGTCTGGCCAAACCGAATTACCAATCATGAGCCCTTCACGCAAGCCGTCCACGGCATAGGTCATTGGTAACCAGGGATGAATTGTTTCAAAGAAGCCATTTGATAATTGGATCGGATACGTCCCAGCCGCGCCACTCAATTGAATAACCAACAAGACCATCGCAATGAAGGCACCGACCTTGTCAAACCACACGTACAACGCCGTGACCAGCGCGGCATCCATGAACGCAATGGCCACAACGACCCCTAGCGTCCCCAGCGGATTAACCACTTGCATCCCCAACAACCACACACTCAAGCCATAAACGACTAGCGCGGCAGCCAAGGCAAACGTAAAGAGGATGGCCAATTTACTCAACATCCAAGCCCACCATGTCGTGATCTTTTTACGAGGACTCGCCATATCCATCATCAAATTAAAGGCCAACATACCTACAAACAACCCAACTGAAAACATGTAGGGTGCCATACCAGTCCCGTTGTTAGCAACCGTATCACGCTCCACGTGCTTGGTGGTCAACGGTGCCGCCAACGCTTTAATCGTGCCTTTATTATCAGGTACGTCTGAGACTGAGTTAGCCCCAGCATCGAGTTTATCAACTAATAATTGATTACCATCCGTCAACTTTTGGACCGCTGGGGTTAATTTGTCCGTCCCAGTGGCTAATTGCGTTGACCCACTAGCAAGTTGCCCAATCCCCGTTTGCAAATCAGTTGCCCCATTGTTCAATTTTGAACTCTGGCTCGACAAGGTGTCCAACCCACTCGACAAGGTTGCAGCTCCATTGTTCAATTGGTCAACCGCACCTGGTAAGGCTTGGGCTTGATCGATTTGTTGTTGTATAGCTGGCACATCCAAACCAGTTAATTGAGCGCCATTGGTAGCGACAAATTCTAAGACTGGTTGAATAAGTTCTATTTGTTGGGCAAAACCTTGTAATTGCTTGGTTAAGCCGGCTGCCAATTGATTACTTTGCGAATTGGCTTGCGTCTTTGCGATCGCATCTTGCACCGCAGCCACTTGTGTTGGGGTCATCTGCGTGGTAATCGCCGCTTGCGTTAAGTTGGCTGTTAGCGTTTGTTGATCTCCTGTTGCCGCTGCTTTTTGTTGAGCTGGCAATTGGGCCACCGCCGTTTGCATTTGGTCTAATTGTTGGTCCAAGCCTTTGACAAGACTGGCCAAAGTCGTGCCAGCTGGCAACGCTTGTTTGAGTTGATCCAAACCACTTTGTAAAGTCGTTAAATCGGCGCTCACGGCAGCGAGTTTGCCGCTCACATCACTGGTAGTCAATTTGCTATCTAACGCTTGGAGCCCATCAGCCAATTGTTTGGCCCCAGTGGCCGCTGTATCAACGCCATGTGTGTATTGCCCAATCCCACTCGTTAAGGTTGCACTGCCACTATTAGCCTGAGCAGCCCCTGTCGCTAATTGATCCATGTTGGTCGTTAATTGTTGCACCCCACCATTCAATTGCTTGGTGCCATCAACTAAGGCTGCATTACCATCAGCCGCCGTTTGCATGCCCACCCCGACTTTTTTAAACGAACTCAATAAAGTTTGCGTATACGTTTTTGAAATCTGCGTTGAAATCTTTTGCGCCACTGTCTGAGCCCCACTATTAGTGAGTTTACCTGCAATAAAACTATGTCCCGAGCTAGTTTCATACTTCAACTGCATCCGTTTTGGCGTTGCATTAAGTAGTGTCGTGGCATTTGCCGAAAAATTCTTTGGAATAGTTAATACCATATAGTACTTGCCAGACTTCAACCCGGTTTGGGCTTGTTGGGCACTCACCACATGAAAATCCATAGCCGTACTCTGCTTTAATTCAAGTTGCATATCTTGGCCAACCGCAAATTTGTGTTTTTGATATGTAACTGGTTGATCCTGATTAACCACCGCCACTGGCAAGTTCTTGATGGCCCCATACGGATCCCAGAGTGAACTCAAAAAGGTGATTGCATAGATCGACGGAACAAAAATCAAAACCGCCATCACCAAGACTAAAAATTTATGTTTCAAAAAATATTTTACTTCTGCTTTTAACATGCTAATTTCCCCATCGCTCATCAATTTGTCCGATATATTGAACAACTTGTTGAATAAATTTAATTCATGCTTTATATTAATATGTAACAACTACCAATACAATAAGCAAAATCAAACAATGTGTTCAACAAATTAATGAGGTGATTCGTATGAAACATACCGAACAAAATGCTAAGACCCAGGCCACCATCAAACAGGCCTTTATCACGTTAATCCAGACCAAAGGGTTCTCGAATTTAACCGTCTCAGATATCACGCGCCAGGCCGCTGTCAGCCGCGGCACTTTTTATGTCCATTACATCGATAAATTTGACCTGCTGCAAAAAGTTGAAGATGAACTCTACGATAATTTGGCGGCTACTTTGAGCACGCAATTAGATGAAACCCTCAATCATAAGAGCCCGGCTGATAAATCCGACGCCCTCTATTCAACCTTTACGTTAATGCTCGATTACGTCAATAGCGAACGCAGTACCTTACAAGCGCTTTTTTCACAAAACGGTGATCCGCAACTCTTTAATCGGATTAAGCTACTCTTCGACGAAATCGTCTCCGCTAAATTAACTGCCTACGATGGCCATTTTTCAACCAAATTACCGATTGACTACACCAAAGAAATCGCCTTAAATAGCATGTTAAACATCGTCCGGTATTGGTTAAACAAAGCTGAGCCCGAAACAACGGAAGAAATTGCCCAAATCCTCTTGAAAAGTCGTTTTTTAGCCCCGCACGATTTATTAATTTTCGAATAACTTACATGAGTCACCCCTTTTTTATGCTGCTCGTGTATAATCAAAAACTATATTATGCATTTATTAGAAAATTTTCATTTTACGCACTTATAGGAGATACAAATGTTCAAAAAATTCATGCAACTTGCCTTACCAGTCCGGATCTTAATCGGAATGGCGCTTGGAATTCTGGCCGCCCTCATCGTGCCACATTGGTCATTACTTAGCATCTTTGGAGACCTGTTTGTTGGTGCATTGAAGGGAATCGCGCCTTTCTTGGTCTTCTTGATCACCATTGCAGCCATTGCCAAACAAGATGGTTCAAAAAAGACGCATTTGAAAGTCATTATTTCAATTTACTTGGTAGCCACGTTTGCCGCTGCGATTTTAGCCGTTGTGATGAGCTACCTCTTCCCAATCGCAATCCCGTTGGGCAAGGTCGCCCACGAAACTAGCAAAGTCTCAAACATTGGTGACGTATTACAACCGATGCTCGCCAACTTGGTGCAAAACCCATTGACAGCGATCATGGATGGAAATTATCTATCAATCTTACTCTGGGCCTCAATTCTTGGGTTCGCCCTCAAAAAAGTCAGCCCAGCCACTAAGGCTAGCATTCAAGATTTCTCAACGGCTTGTCAAACGGCCATCAAGTATGTGATTAACTTGGCCCCCCTTGGAGTCTTCGGTTTGGTCTTCCATTCAGTTGCGACAACTGGGTTTAAAGCCCTCATGCAATATGGTCAAATCGTGATTTTATTGGTCGTCACAATGTCGATTGTGGCCTTTGTGATTTATCCATTGATCGTCTTGATTTTAACCAAGCGTAACCCATATCCATTGGTGATGTTTGTCATTAAAAATTCAGCCATTCACGCTTTCTTCACCCGTTCATCAGCCGCCAATATTCCAGTTAATATGGAATTGGCTAAAAAGCTCGGCTTGGATGAAACCACCTATTCAATCTCATTACCACTGGGCGCAACTATCAACATGGGTGGCGCTGCGGTTACAATCTCAACGATGACTTTAGCGGCTACGCACACGTTGGGGATTCCCGTGCAAGTGCCAGTTGCCATCTTACTTTCAATCCTAGCCTCATTGGCAGCCTGTGGAGCGTCTGGAATCGCTGGTGGCTCACTACTCTTGATTCCAATGGCCTGTAACCTATTTGGCATCAACAATACCGTTGCCATGCAAGTCGTGGCAGTCGGCTTCATCATCGGTGTCGTTCAAGATTCCGTGGAAACGGCTTTGAACTCATCATCTGACTTGCTGTTTACCGCCACGGCCGAATACGCCGCAACTGGTAAGCACTTCACAGCACCTGAATAATTAGCATTCAAAAAGCCCCCGCATATCTTGCGAGGGCTTTTAATGTGTATGGTTAACCTTGCATAGGCAAAAAAAGAGTCAGTTCGTAATGAACTGACTCTCTTTTGGTCCCAGAAGGCACATTAATTACTTAGTGTACTTTGCTTCGTGGAACTTCTTCAAGATACCTGCGTTTGACAACAAGTTCTTAACAGTGTCTGATGGTTGGGCACCGTTGCTCAACCATGACAAGATTACTTCTTCGTTCAACTTAACTTCAGCAGGTTCAACCAATGGATTGTACGTACCAACAGTTTCAATAAAACGACCATCACGTGGTGAACGTGAATCAGCAACAACGACACGATAGAATGGGCGCTTCTTTGAACCCATACGCTTCAAGCGAATCTTAACAGCCATGTGTGTATATTCTCCTTAGTAATTTTTCTACTTGTATAATACTACCAGAATTATCGCAACGTGTAAAGGGTTTTTCCTTTACACGTTTGATTTCATCTGTAAAGGTGTTTTGCTTTACACCTTTTATGACTTATTTATGATAACCCAAATGTTTGGTTTATGCAACTTGAATGGGCTGTGATCCGTTTTATTGGTTTGCTTAGCCGTTTCACGGCTAGGAAGATCGGTTGGTGGGGAAAGGGGCTCCGCATTGCTACTGTTGAAGGGGGCAAGCTCGTGTGTCTCGACACACGGGCGCATATCGAAACCACCTCTGAAAGATTGGGTGTTTCGATAAACGAATCAATACGACCAAAATTTTTCGGCCCAAGAGCGTGGGCCAAAAAATGGGTCTTAATTGTTTCGCTACCTCGCTTAACCCCCTACAACAGCAGCAATGCTCCGCACCTTTCCCCACCAACCAATCTTCCAACCTCCAGTCGCTCTAGCTCCTTCCGGTTACTAGAACTTCACCTTACCACTTCGCTTTTTAATTTACGTCATTGTCATTCTATTTGAGAATTATTTCATGAATATTTTCTCGCCATCAACTGTCTTATGCTACATTATCAGTAATATTTGTCTGCTTTTTTGATATGGCTGTGTTGGGTTTTTTTAAATTCATGATGCATAACAGCACGCCGAAGATAAACGTAATAATTCCTATGATTGTCCAGATTTCTTTAACATTGCTTGTAAATAACGGGATTGTCATTGCGAGCAAACCAAAAATCGAAAAAACCGCCGTTGACCATGTATTTACTGCTCCTACTTGGTCATATGAGTATCCCTCATAGATCAGTTTATTGAAAATATTTCCCGAAATACCAATTACTATAAATGCAATTAAAAATAACATTGCCTGTAAGAATATGTTTTTCAAAAATGGTAGTACAGCAAAAATTGCCCCTGTCAAAATATAGTCAAAGATGAAAAATTTACTCGTTTTTATTTTGAATAATGGTGCAATGGAACTACCAATCAAATCGCCACCTTCTTGCATGGCTTTGACTACGGTAAACATCGCAATTGGAATACCGATTGCTTTCATACTAAGCGGCAACAACGTTAATAACAATCCAGTTAATCCGCCCAAAAAACCTTCCATAAATATAATTACAACTACCTTCTTGGGTGACAAAAAAACTAATAATTCAGCAAATAATTTATCAATATAGTTCTTAACATTAATCCTTTGTTCGCCATTTATATGTGTTTGATTTACGTCCTCAACTTTGATGAAGACATATAACGCAGTTGCAATGATGACAAGTAAAACAATTAATATTAAGACCCAGCGATATGTGTTTTTATTTAAAATAAAGGCAATTATTAAACTGGTTAATATTGAAAAAACGGTTCCAGACCAATAACTTAGATCCACGCCCTTTGTAACTAATTTTTCGTTATCATGTAATGTTTTGGGCATCAAAGTAAAATTAATCGATCTATTAAATACGGAAACAATCCCGTCAAATAAAGCAATTGTTAGCACGTAGACCAGTGATAAATTTACTACGATGACCGTAATTTGAAGAAGTAATCCGATAGTTGTTAGGACCATAACGATTAGCAAGGCTTGTGTATATTTTTTGATTTTGATAATCCAAGGTGATGCTAAAAATCCTAAAATTTGGGGAAGCAAGATAATTGCACCATATAAACTCAGTATTTTAGCGTCGGCATGATATTGAATGACCAAAACATAACTAATGATGATACTATACAAAACCTGAGCCGCAGTATAAATTGCATTACCTGAAATCAGTAGCCAAAAAGCTGATGTCAATTTAGTTGGTTGTGTCATATTGCAGTACACTCCAATCTAGTAAATTTGGTTATTAGAAAACTTGTTCTATTTTCTAATTAAATTATCATAATTAAAGCCTTTTTGTCAATTTATAAGTAACATATTATTATATATTGACTTGAATGAAGGGTAGCCAGCTGAAGTTTTAAAACTGTAAGGAGCTAAAGCGACTGGAAGTTGGGGTTTTGGTTTGGTGGGGTAAATGGCGGAGCATTGCTGACATAGTAGTGGATTAAGCGAGGTAGGAGCACTAGCGCGGTCTTAGGGAGTTGGTTTCGTGCTTGCACGGAGCCGAATCCCTTAGACTAGCAGGACTCTGTCGCCCACTTCTATGTCAGCAATGCGGAGCCGTTTACCCCACCAAACCAAAATCCCTTGGCCCAACGGGCCAAAGATGCCCCGCTATCTAAATCGGCTAGGATCTTGTCTTGCATAGACGCCCGCCGCACCTCTGACCACGACGGCTCTAAGGACATAATAAGCAAGCACCATTTCATGGCACTCACTTCTTATGCCCTTAGCCCGCATGGTCAGTTTTTCTTTCAGAAAAACCGGTGCTCTGTGCTCTTTTATAGACGCCCGCCGCACCTCTGACCACGACGGCTCTAACACAATAAAAGCAACTCATCGCAAGCGATAAGCCACTTTTATCATGTTAGCCCGCATGGTCAGTTTTTCCTTCCAGGAAAAACCGGTGCTCTGTGCTCTCAAACAAAAAAACAAGTTATCATCGCTGATAACTTGTCCATCATTAATTTAAAAATTATTGAGCAGTGTATCCACCGTCGACAACGAATTCTGATCCAGTTGCAAACTTTGCTTCAGGTGAAGCCAAGTATACTGCCAACATAGCGATATCGTTAGGTTCACCGATATGTCCCATTGGTGTCTTTGTACGTTGGCTCATTGCTTCTTCAGCACCTTCCAAGTTTTCAACAAGTGGTGTCTTGATGTATCCTGGGTGGATTGTGTTGAAACGCAAGTTGTAATCGTTGTTTGCAGAATACAACGCAGCTGACTTTGTCATAATACGCAAAGCACCCTTTGTAGCATTGTATGCGAACAATTCTGGATCACCAATCAAACCTTCAATAGAAGACATGTTGATGATTGAAGCATCCCCACTCTTAGGGTTCTTCATGTTGATTACACCATAGTGGTTACCAAAGTATACGCCGTCCAAGTTAACATCCATTGTCTTACGCCATGCAGCGTAATCAGTGTTTTCAACGTTTCCAGCAATTCCAAGTCCGGCGTTGTTAACCAAAACGTCAACATATCCGAATTCAGCAATAGTTTCCTCAAACAACTTTACCCAACCAGCTTCATCAGCTGCATCATGGACAACGAACTTTGCATTTTCTGGGTTTCCCAAAGTTGCCAAAGCTTGTGCTCCAACTTCTTCACGACGTCCAGTGAATACAACTCCCTTAGCTCCTGCCTTCAAGAATTGGTCAACGATTGCTAAACCAATTCCAAGGGTTCCACCTGTTACGATTGCTACCTTGTCCTTCAAACGATCTGTCATGTTGTTGCCTCCATTAATTTTTAGTACTCCTATAGTTTACCACCTGCTGAAATCGCTTTCAACACTTTTGTGAAACTTTTTACAAGAAAATTGTTTTTTTACGAAAGTTTTGTTCATAGACCGGCGTTTTGACTGATATTACTTACTTTATAAAAGTTTCTTGACTGTGAAAACTATCACATAACCCAAAAAAACTATCAAAATTCAGATAGTTTTTAGTGATTTAAAAAATGATATGTGTGGTGCCTAACTTACGCACCTTTAACAATTTATTGCTATGTATTTGGCTACGATGAAGTCAGCCAAGATTTTAAAATTATGTGCATCAGGACTAAACTGACCAGATCCAGTGGTTTGCTTGGTGCCAAACCTATGTGTACCTATTTTTTTCGAATAGGTTACTTTACATGTATTATTATAAGTCTCAAACCTCTTTAATACGGGATTTGTTTCGTATCTAACACATTATTGCCTAATATTGAATTTAAAAGCTGATTATGCCTTGTTTTGGGCATAATTACGAAGGAAGTGTGCGTTATTCGAAACTGTTTTGAAAACATTTTCATAAAAAAACCACCAAATCAAGTTTAGTGGTCTGACTATTATTAGAATTCGACTTTAGGTGCATCTGCAATTTTAGCTTGTTCAGCTTCACTGACTTCATAGAAATCACGCGTTTGTACTTTCGCCATCCCGACAAACAAATTTGATGGGAAGGTTTCAACTGCTGTATTCAAAGTCCGGACGGCCAAGTTGTAGAAACGCCGGGCAGCCGCAACCTTATCTTCAGTGTCGGTCAATGATGCTTGGAGTTGCATGAAGTTTTGACTAGCCTTCAAATCAGGGTAGCTCTCAGCCACGGCAATCAACTTACCCAATGATGAACTCAAAGCTTCTTCGGCTTTAGCAGCCATCTTAGGATCAACGTTATCAATCTTAAGTTGCCCAATCGCGCTTCTAGCAGCCGTCACTTCTTCAAAGACTGAGCTTTCGTGCTTGGCATACCCCTTAACTGTTTCCACTAAGTTTGGAATTAAGTCAGCGCGACGCTTCAAAGCCACGGTCACATCACTCCAGGCGTTATCAACCGCAATATTTTTGGTCTTCAAACTATTGTATGCATTGATTCCAACAACCAACAAAAGCACGACTACAACAATCACAACAATTAACACACTATTCATGAACCTATTCTCCTATTTATTAACGATTTAGTATTTGCGCACGTAATTTGGCAAAATTTTGTTGTTGCTCAGTGGTGAGTTTTAACCGCGCATCCATATTTTCCAAAATCTCGGTATGGATGTCGATGAGTTCAACCATTACTTGAGCAAGCCAAGCAAAGCGCTTGCCAGCTTTCTTACTATCTAAATTATACCCGAATTTGTCGTGGACGAAGAAATATAATTGATTATCAATCGCTTGAATTTCAACGTGAATATCCAAATCATAAATTTTAGCCAAGATATCATCTGTAAACACCTGCAAAACTAATTGCTCAGTGCCGGGTTGGATGAAGGTATGATATTTATCATCAAAGCCAGCCTTGATGGCAAACTTTTGGGGATAAATGTTACGTTGCAACGGACTATCCGTACCTTTAAAGAAGCCTTTACGCACAAACTTCACTGCTGGTAGGGTAAATGGCGTCCGAATCACGGCATACGGCAACAGATGCGTTTCATACGTTGTCTGAGTATTCCCTTTACTATCCGTCGTGGTATGTTGGGTGTCATATGAATAATTGCCTGCTTCATAGTCGCCGCCCTGATACACCAAGGTGTTACTCCATTTAATATGGTAGCCATTGACCATAAAATGACTGGCTGCATATGCCAAGTTAAGCTGTTCATGCAAACCCCCAAAGATCAAGGCATCTGGGTTGGCATCAGTAAAATGCATCGACCGCAGCTCACTGACATCCGGCTTAGTATTGACATAGATCATGATCATAATGAAGCCAACGATAAACATAACGACTTCAGTAATTAGCCACGTGCTACTCAATAATTGGAGCGCAAATGCCAAGAGCAGCGGAAAAATCATTAATGCGATGCCAAACACCAAAATTTGGCTAGCGTGTGATTTGAAAAATTCGGACTTAATATTGCGCGTCGAATCGATTTCAGCCGTTGTGTAATCCGTAAATTTAAATTCATTATCCAGTGGCGTGAAATCTAACGCCGCAAACACATCGAGCGCGCGATGCTGTTGGTAATAATCAACGATTTTGTCAGCTAACATATTTATTCCTCGATCAAACTAAATCTTGCAACCCCACTACTATGTAATGAGGTGAATTCAGCGAGACTCCGGACCCAGATGCGGTCATCCTCAGCCAAATTCAAATTACGGTAAATCACTAATGGTTTTAAATCATCAACATCAGTGCCTAGGTGCAAAATTTCATATTGATGCCCTTTAAAATGGCGATAATGTTGCCCAACTTTAACTTCCATTGCATAACCCTCCATTGTTTAACCTATTAATTATAGCATTTTGCTTGTTGATGGGTGCAAAAAAAGCAATCACGCCTTGGTGACTGCTTTGTTTAATTGCTTTTAGTTGGTTTCTCATTCAACAAACGTAGGGCCCGATACCCTAGTAACAAACCTAGTTGCATTAAGCCAAAAATCAAGACGAAATTTAAACTATAAGCATGTACCGCTTGGGTGATTTGAGTTAATGAATCTTTGATGTCGGTGAAAATATCCCATGAATTTAAGCGGACATAGCGGCCCAAATACATCGCAAAGCCTGAAACGAAGGACAACACCGTATAAAAGATCAACAATTTACTAAGGTTGCCTTGCTTGAAGAACCGTTCAAAAATCAAATCAGCACTTCGCACCCCCATCGAGACACCCATGAAAATCCCAAAAATCAGGAGGGCAAAATTGACGCGCGCATTGTCAGCATCCAGACTATACAGATGCATAAAATCAGTGATCATATACATCGTGTTGGGGAAAAACAAAAGCCAAACAAACGAAATAGGTAATGCTAGCCAGTTACTTTTTAATCTGTAAATGAGGTAACTCAAATCAAATGGGAGTAATGCTAGCAAGATGTTAGTTACTAGAAAAGACAGATGTGTGGGGTACAAATTTACAATGATGATATACATTAAAATAATGCCGTGTAGCAATATGAGCAACTTTTGATTATTTTTCATCATTATCTCCCTTCACATACTTGGCAATTGTTGGCTTAACGCTTGCGCTTCTTTTTGTTCTTTTGAATTTGGCGCGCCATCTTCTTCATCGCCATTTGTTGCATTTTAGCGCCAAGACCACCGCCATTGCCGCCCATGCCTGGCATACCACCCATGCCCGGCATTCCACCGCCCATACCTGGCATGCCGCCCATCATTTGTTCGATCTGACTCGTATCACCATTCATGGCTTTACTCATCATTTGCTTCATTTGATTGAATTGCTTGAGCATCCGGTTAACTTCTTCAACTGGTCGCCCAGCTCCACCAGCCAAACGGCGCTTACGTGATGGTCGCTTCAACAATTCAGGGTCTTCTCGTTCTGCTGGCGTCATTGATAGCACAATCGCCTTGATGTGGTCGATGTCTTTAGGATCAACTTGCATGTTCTTAACAGCTGGGTTGTTGGCCATTCCAGGGATCATCTTAACAAGGTCTTCAATCGGCCCCATCTTAGTCACCTGTTCCATTTGATCAATGAAGTCATTGAAATCAAAGGTATTTTGGCGCATCTTTTCCATCGTGGCCGCGGCTTGTTTCTCATCGACGTCTTTTTGCGCCTTTTCAATCAAAGTCAGCAGGTCACCCATGCCCAAAATTCGTGAAGCCATTCGATCTGGATAGAAAACATCCAAATCGGTCATCTTTTCACCTTGCCCGACAAACTTGATTGGCTTACCAGTCACGGCACGAATTGACAAGGCGGCTCCACCACGGGTATCACCGTCTAACTTAGTCAAAACGACCCCGGTGATATCCAACCGACCGTTAAACCCGTCCGCAGTTTCCGTGGCATTTTGCCCAGTCATCGCATCGACGACCAACAAGATTTCGTCTGGTTGGGCGATATCTTTTACATCAGCCAATTCTTGCATCAAGGCTTCATCAATTTGCAAACGTCCAGCCGCATCGATAAAGACATAATCAGCCTTTAATTCAGCCGCTTTAGCCAACCCTTGGCGCACGATTTCACGGGGGTCAACCCCAGTGCCCAACTCAAAAACTGGAACATCAATTTGTTCCCCTAAAGTCTTTAATTGGTCAATGGCGGCTGGCCGATAAATGTCGGCCGCAATCATCAATGGGCGCGCATTTTCTTCATTCTTTAACTTCAACGCCAGCTTCCCAGCCGTTGTCGTCTTACCAGCTCCTTGGAGTCCAACCATCATGATGACCGTTGGAATCTTTGGCGACTTGTTTAATGGAGCTGCTTCTGCTCCCATCATTGCCGTCAATTCTTCATCGACAATTTTGACGATTTGTTGGGCTGGGTTCAAGCCTTCAAGCACTTTTGAGCCAGCTGCCTTTTCACGCACGTTGCGGACAAATTCCTTAACAACGCCAAAATTAACGTCGGCTTCAAGCAAAGCCAACCGAATCTCGCGCATTGTGTCGCGCAAATCCGCATCGGTCACCTTACCCTTACGACGCAAACCGCTTAATGCATTTTGCAGGCGTTCAGTTAATCCTTCAAAAGCCATGTGTTACTCCTCTTCTAACGTGACCAAATGGGCTGACAAAGTTGCCAATTGCCCATCGGTCGGATAATTTTCTTTAATATAATTTGCTAAGGCTGCCGCTGCCGCTTGGCGATTTAAATAGTCGCCAAACAAATGCAACTTGGCTTCGTAATCTTCCAATAATTGCGTACTCCGCTTTAAATTATCATACACGGCTTGACGTGAAACCTCAAACTCTTCAGCGATTTCACCTAATGAATAATCATCGGCATAATACAGCTCCAAATATTCATTTTGTTTGTCCGTCAAGAGCGGTTGATAAAAATCAAAGAGCGCATTTAAACGGTTGTTTTTCGCTAAATCCATCAGTTTATCCTTCCAACAAATCGCCAAACAAACTCTTGGCAAATTCGTCTGCATCAAATGGTTGCAAATCGCCAACCTGCTCACCAAGGCCAATCCACTTCACTGGCAAATGTAATTCATTGCGGATTGGCAAAACAATCCCACCCTTGGCAGTCCCGTCTAACTTGGTCAAGACAATCCCGGAAACATCCGTTGAGTCTTTAAATAACTTAGCTTGTTGCAAGGCATTTTGACCCGTAGTTGAATCAAGCACCAACAAGACTTCTTGGGGTTCGTGCGGTAATTCGCGCGCAATAATCCGCTTCATCTTAGCTAATTCTTCCATAAGATTGACGTTGTTTTGTAAACGCCCAGCTGTGTCGACAAACAAAATATCAGCATTTTGTTCAACCGCAGCGCGCACACCATCATAGACAACCGAAGCTGGATCCGCATTAGGCTTACCGGCAATTACAGTCACTCCATCGCGTTCACCCCAGACTTGGAGTTGTTGTGTAGCGCCGGCTCGGAAAGTATCTGCGGCCGCCAGCAAAACTTTCTTGCCTTCATTTTTGTAACGCGCGGCTAATTTTCCGATGGTGGTCGTCTTACCAACGCCGTTGACCCCAACAAACAAGATGACAGTTGGGCCCTCTGGTGCAAAATGCATCGAAGCATCTTCATCAACACCTTGTTCTTGATAATGTTCAACGAGCTTTTCGACGATGAGCCGTGAAACTTCTTCGCGTGACTTAGCATTTTGGAGCTTAGCCTCTTGGCGGAGTTCTTCGGTCAATTGAAAGGCCGTTTGCGCACCCACATCGGCTTTGATCAAGGTTTCTTCCAAATCTTCAAAGAAATCTTCGTCGACGGTCCGGAAGTTGGCCATGAATTCATTCCAACGTTGTGACCAAGTCTTTTTTGTTTTGTTGAGCCCATCATCCAAGGTAGCCGTTTCGGTCTGTGGAGCTTCACTAACCGGTGCCTCGGCAACTTCAGGAGCTACTTCAGCTTCAGAAGCCAAGTTAACTTCAGAGTCCGTTTCAACGGCTGGTTCTGGTTCAATATCAGAAATCGACTCAACTTCAACCGCTGTTACTTGGTCTGGAATAGCTTCAACCGCTACTGTGGGAATTGGAGCGACTTCTTCATCATCGACAGTTTCGGCAACTGGTACTGCTATGGCAACCACTTCTGATTCCACTTCAGGTTCTGGCACAGTAGCCTCAACTGCTTGCGTGCGAGGTTGTAAAATCTCCACAGTAATCGCCGGAGTAGCTGGTTTGGTAGGTTCTGGCGTTTCTTCAAGGGAAAACGCTTTTTTAATTGAATCAAATAATCCCATTTTTTAATCCTCTTAGCTTTATTTGGCGCTAGTAAAGTCCGTTAAATTGACTGAAACCATGGTTGAAACCCCTGGTTCTTGCATTGTTACTCCATACAAGACGTCCGCATTGGTCATCGTGCCCTTGCGATGGGTGATGACAATAAATTGCGTCCGCGAATTAACTTCATGCAAATAATGGGCAAAGCGATCCACGTTGGCTTCATCCAAGGCGGCTTCAGTTTCGTCCAAAACCGCAAACGGCACGGGCCGAACTTCCAAGATGGCAAACAATAAACTGATTGCCGTCAACGCCTTTTCGCCACCGGATAACAAACTCATTTGTTGGAATTTCTTGCCAGGTGGTTGCGCCTTAATGTCGACCCCGGTCGTTAACAAATTACTTGGGTCGGTCAATTCAAGCACCGCCTGCCCACCGCCAAACATCTTCTCAAAGATAGTCGCAAATTCAATCGCAATGGCGTCAAAAGTCGTCTTGAAACGCAATTCGACTTCTTCATCCATCTCACTCATCGTTTGCCGCAAATTGTTTTGGGCGTCCAACAAGTCGCGTTGTTGAGTCGTTAAGAAATCAAAGCGTTCTTTAACTTCATCATACTCTTCAATCGCCGCCAAATTAACCGTACCAATATCGGCCAACGTCAACTTCAATAACTTCAACTGCGTGCGAATATCATCAAGTGGCATGTCAGACATCTCGGCCTTGGCGAATTCGTACGTCGTTTCATACGTCTCATCCAAAGCTTGTTCGTCTTGGGCAATCCGCGTCCGCAATTCAGCTTGCCGACCTGACAAGGCATTCAAACTCTTGAGCGCATTGCGTTGTAATTCTTGGGCAACTTCTAATTGACTTTCCGCGTTTTGAATCTTGGTATTCAGCGCACCCAAAGCTTCACTGACGGATGCCATGTCCGTTTGCGCTTGGGTTAACTTAGCTTGAACCGCCGTCAAATCAAGACTGATTTGGCTTTGCACCATGCTTTGGTCAGCCGTTAAATTAACCAGTTGTTGTTGCAAACCAGCCAAGCGTTCTTGTTCAGCGGTGATTTGTTCAGCCACGTCGGTCAAACGCACTTCAGCAGCGGTTTGACTTGCTTGCAGCCCCGCTAATTCAGCGCGGACCGCCGTCAAAGCTTCATCAGCATCATTAACTTCGGCAGTCAAACTGGCATGCCGGTCATTTAGCTGTTGCATGCGGTCTTGTAGTTGACTAACTTGTTGCTCATTGGTCGTAATCGCCACGGCATTTTGATTAACTTGTGAGTCTTGATCATCCGTGCCATCACTAGTTTGGTGCAATTCAAATTGCAAGCCCTCTAATTCACGTTGGACTTGTTGTAAGGCACCTTGGGCCAATTGCAAATCCGCCCCACTTTGTTGCACCGCTTCATTGGCTTGCATCACAACTTGTTGTTGGGCTGTGTATGCCGTGGTGATTTGGGCTAATTGGGCTTCCAAATCATGCACGTTTGTTTCAAGTGCCTTGGCATCAGCTTGAATTTGGTTAGCACTCTTAGCTAATTCATCAACTTCAGCTTGTTGCGAAAGTAAGCCGTTGCCTTGATTGCGATTAGCCCCACCAGTCATCGAGCCACCAGCATTCATAACTTGGCCATCTAAGGTCACCAAGCGCACGCGATGTTGCAAAGTCTTTCCCAACTCAACCGCGTTATCCAAATTATCAATAATTAAAGTCGTGCCCAAAAGGTTTTGTAAAATCGTCTGATAATCATTATCGGTGTGCACTAAATCAGCCGCGACACCAACAAACCCCCGTGCTGCTTGGGCGGCTTGGAGTTGTTGCGGTTGTAATTGACGGGCCTTAATTGTCGCAATCGGCAAGAAAGTTACGCGCCCTAAGCGGTGTTGAGCCAAATAACGAATCGCATCTTTGGCCGTCTTTTCGGCTTCGACAATTACTTGTTGTAAAGCACCACCCAAAGCGGTTTCAATCGCCAATGAATAATCACTTGGGACATTGATCAATTCAGCGACCACACCCCGAATTCCACTAAATTGATTTTTAGCATTCATCAAATGCTTCACACCTTGGAAATAACCGTCATAATTGTTTGACAACCGTTTTAGAGATTCCAAGCGTGTTTGGGCTTGTTGTTGTTTTTCCAGCGTGGCAAACCAAGCTTGACGTTTTGCTTGATGCTCAGCTTGCAAGGCTTGGCCAGTTGTTTGTTGTTGCGCCAAGTCCTTTTGCGCCGTGGTCAAGTCTGCTTGCTTAGTTGACTGGGCCGTTTGAGCGATCCGTACTTTGGCTTGGCGTTCGTTCAATTGCTCAGTTAAAATAGCTAAGCGCGCTTGGAGGCGTTCAGCTGTTGCTTCATTTTGTTGGTGTTCTTTGGCTAAGAACGTTTGGGCATTTTTGGCCGTTGACAAAGCCTGCATGGCATCGACTAATTCGGTGCGCACTTTTGATAGTTCAACATCATTAGCTGTCAATTGCACCCGCGGATGATTAGCTTGTTTTTCAGCAATTATGGCGTCTAATTCAGCCGCCTTAGCTTCAGCAGTTTGTAAATCATTCTCACGTTCAGTCGCCGTCGTCTGCAAACTTGCCAACCGGTCATTGACTTGATCGATTTGGCTTTTGATTTCACGCGTTGAAGTCGACCGATTAGCGGCGCGTTCCGCTTGCAACTTTTGTTCCCCAGTCAAGCGTTCGACCTGTTGCGTCAAGTTGAGCAGTTCACTTTGCAAACCTTCCCGTCGCGTCTCTAATTCAGCGCGTTGGACCTTCAATTGATTAATCGCCAACGTCTGCTCACTTAGGTTGGCCGTTTCTTGCTCATTGGCGCTTTCAGCCTGTTCAACTTGGGTAATGACGTCGCGTTGCTCAGCATAAAAATCGGTCAATTCCAACACAATCCGGGATTGGTCTAATTGATCAAAATCACGTTTCGTATTGACATAGTCCTTGGCGCGCGAAGCTTGTTCCGCTAACGGTTCAACGCGGCCTTCTAATTCATACAAAATATCTTGGACGCGGTGTAAATTGTCCATCGTCGCAGCCAATTCTTTTTCGGCCTTATCTTTGTTTTGCTTATACTTAAAAACGCCCGCCACATCTTCAATAATCGAGCGGCGTTCTTCTGGCTTGGCAGAAAAAATACTCTCCACGCGGCCTTGGGAAATAATCGAAAAACTCTCACGGCCCAAGCCAGAATCCATAAACAATTCATGGATATCACGCAGGCGCACCGTTTTACCATTAATTTGATACTTTGAATCCCCATTCCGATACAACGTTCGAGTAATGCGGATTTCATTGAATTCAGAATTTAAGTAATGATCTTCATTGTCAAAGGTGATGGAAACTTCGGCTCGGTTTAAAGCCGCGCGCTTATTAGTGCCGCCAAAAATAACGTCGGCCATTTTATCGCCACGCAACCCTTTGGCCGATGTTTCACCCATAACCCAGCGAATCGACTCGATAATATTTGATTTTCCAGAGCCATTTGGGCCAACCACACCGGTAATTCCCGGCATGAAATCAATTTTTGTCCGATCAGCAAATGACTTAAACCCGCTAATCTCAAGTGTCTTCAGCTTCATTACTTAAATGTGGTGCAACTAATCGTTACTCCACTCTCCTTAACCCAATAATTTTTGATATGCCACACGTGCGGCAGCCTTTTCAGCATCTTTAAGCGAATGCCCCTGGCCACGGCCTAATTCCTTTTGGCCGACTAACCCAACTGACACCGTGAAAACTTGGTTGTGCTCAGCGTCCAAGTGTTCATCCAACTTGGTATAACTAATCTTGACTGAACCATTGCGTTGCAGATGTTCTTGCAACTTGGTTTTATAATCAAAGAATTTTTCAAAATAACCAGCATCGACCTTTGGAAATAGGGTCAGCTCTAAGAAGCGCATGACCTCGTCTTGACCTTGGTCTAAGAATAAGGCACCAATAAAGGATTCCCAAATATCTTCGAGCAAAGATGGACGTGTCCGACCACCCGAAATTTCTTCACCACGGCCCAATTGTATGTATTTATCCAGGCCAACGTCACGGGTTAATGCGGCAAACGAACGGGTTTGCACCATCATAATCCGCAACTCAGTCAAAGGACCTTCATCCCAATCCGGGAATTTTTTAAACAAATATACCGCCGTAGCTTGTTGCATAACCGCATCACCCAAAAATTCTAGGCGTTGATAATCATGCCCAGGGTAACCGGGATGTTCATTAATATAGTTGGCTTGGGTCAGCGCCTCTTCTAAAAGCCCCAAGTCATTGAAGTGAATTGCAAATTTATCAGCTAATTCGTGTTGTAATTGAACAAACATTCAGCCGCCTCCATGTAAAGTCTAATAATAACATTATAGCAGAGATACAGCGGGTTGCACGCCACTGACTAGAATAAAAAAACACGAATCAATTAATCCGTGTTTGGCCTGCTTATTGATTTTTAAAAATGTAATCAACCGTATCATTGATCGTAATCAAACCTTCAGCGGCTTCATCAGAAATTTCAGCCCCAAATTCGTCTTCCATTTCCAAAACTAATTCCACAAAATCGATCGAATCGGCATCGATGTCTGACAAAAAGTTCAATGTGCCAGTCACTTTATCCGGGTTAAGCTCGAAATGATCCGCAACAATATTAACTACCTTATCGTAAATCTCTTGTTTTTCCATTTTATTATCTTCCCTTATGTGCTGCCATGTTATTACTATACATATTAGTCTACTTGGCTGGATTCTTCAACTCGTGCCGCTAAATCTTCACGATGATCGGCCACAAACGCTTGCACCTTGCCCATCAAATCTGCTTCTAACATGCTATGAATTTGCTTCATCGTGTTCAACACAGCTTCTGGTCCAGCCGCTCCGTGAGTCTTAACCACCGGTGCCTTAACACCAAGCACCACGGCCCCACCATACTTAGAATAGTCAAGTTTACCTTGCATCCCCTTCAAAGCGGGCTTCAACAAAGCACCACCAATTTTGGCTAAGGCCCCAGAATTCAAAATGGTTTGCTTAATCAAATGCATTAATTCTTGCGCAGTGCCTTCAATTGACTTCAAAACGGCATTCCCTGAGAACCCATCGGCCACCACGACATCAGCGGGCCCTTGCAAAATTTCACGTGATTCTACGTTACCAATAAAGTTGATGAAGCCTTCTTCACCACCGTGCTTGAGTAATTGGTGGGCGTCCTTGTGAGCTGCATCACCCTTGTCTTCTTCACTACCATTGTTCAACAGACCGACGCGTGGATTGTCATAGCCCAAAATTTCTTTGGCATAAAATGAGCCCAATACGCCATATTGATACAAATGTGAGGCACGATTTTCAGCATTGGCCCCGACATCCATCATCACAAAGGCTTCGTTTTGACCTTCAAAAGCGGGCAAAACGGTCATCAAGGCTGGGCGGTCAATCCCTTTGATCCGGCCCACCAAGAAAATGCCCGATGCTAGCAATGCCCCCGTATTACCAGCAGAGAACAACGCGTCCGCCGTCCCATCTTTAACGGCATTAGCAGCCAATACAAGCGAACTTTGCTTCTTAGTCCGCACCGACTTAACGGGTTCGTCAGCCATCGCAATCACGTCATCAGCTTGCACCAATGTAATGCGGTCGTCATTTGTCACAAATGGCTTAACCTTATCAGTTTGCCCAAAGAGTAAAAACTCTACATCTGGCATAACGTCGCGCGCCAGTTCAACTCCTTTGACAATTGCTTGGGGCGCATTATCGCCACCCATCGCATCAATCGCAATTTTATACATATTTATCACCTTAATCTGCTTTTCTATTTTTAACTAATCCTAATTTTAGCATAGTAGCCACTCAGTTACCCTGATTAGGTGTATTTTTTTGCTCAATCAAAGTCACGATACTTAATCATCGTCTCGGACATATATTGCGCCAAGGCAGCATTGGCCGGAATTTCAGCCCAATTTGGCGTGCTGACAATTTGAATAGCCTCTTGTTGGGCGATTTCCATCATCATCAAATCACGCACCGGATCCCCGACTCTAAATTCCGGCACCCCTGATTGCCGATTGCCTAAAATATCCCCCGAACCACGCAACTCCAAATCCTTTTGCGCCAGAATAAAGCCATTCGTCGTTTCCACCATAGCTTCCATCCGGTCAATTCCATATTGTGTTTTAGGATCAGAAATCAAGAAATTATATGATTGCCGATCACCACGCCCCACACGGCCCCGCAGTTGATGCAGTTGTGCTAAGCCAAATCGTTCCGCATCCAAAATCAACATCACCGTCGCATTAGGCACATCCACCCCAACTTCAATCACGGTAGTAGCTACCAACACTTGGTATTCATTGGCCTTAAAGCGCGCCATGACATCATCTTTTTCAACATTCGACAACCGGCCATGCAAAAGCCCGACTTGATACTTTTCTGCAAAATACTGCGACAAATCAGCGTAAACCGCCTGCGCATTTTGCACATCCAGCGCTTCAGATTCTTCAATCAATGGCGTCACCACATAGGCTTGGGCGCCAATTTCAAGCTGACTTTGAATGAATTTGATGGTTTTATCAAACTCATTCCCCCGCAACCACGCGGTCTTAATTTGCTTTCGCCCAGCTGGCAATTGATCAATAATCGAAACATCCATTTCACCATACGCCGTAATCGCTAACGTCCGCGGAATTGGTGTGGCCGTCATCGCTAGAATATCAGGATTACCCCCATTTTCACGCAAAATGCCGCGCTGCTTAACCCCAAACCGATGCTGTTCATCAATAACCGCCAGCCCCAAATTTTTAAACTTAATATCTGGCTGAATCAAGGCGTGCGTACCGATTAAAATATCGATCTCGCCATTTTCTAAATCTTCTAAAATTTGCCGGCGTTGCTTAACTTTAGTCGCCCCAGTTAACAGCTCCACGCGGACTTCTGACACATCAAAAAAATTCCCAATCGTCTTGGCGTGTTGTTGCGCCAAAATTTCCGTCGGTGCCATCAAAGTGGCCTGCATCCCCGCCGTAATCGTGGCATACATCGCTAAGGCCGAAACAACGGTTTTCCCTGACCCCACATCACCTTGCAACAAGCGATTCATATGCACGGGGCGCTTCATGTCAAAGACAATCTCATTGACGACCTTTTTTTGGGCATCCGTTAATTCATACGGCAACGTTTTAATAAACTGTTTTAACTTAGGATTGTCATAGTGAATCGCGCGGCCGAGGTTGTCTTTATCCATGATTTTTAAAATCTGCAAGCGCATTTGAAATAAGAAAAACTCTTCAAACGAAGCACTGCGCCGTGCTGCTTGGGCTTCTTGACCATCATGTGGTGCGTGCATCCCAAAAATGGTATCGCGATGGGTCATCAGTCGATACCGGGTTTGGAGATTAGCGGGCACGAGGTCCTCTAAATAAGCTTGATATTTGCCTAACGCTTGTTCGACTAAGGACTTAATGGTGCGTTGCTGAACTTCTTTTGACGAAGGATAAATCGCCTGCAATTCATCATCGGCGTTTTTAGGCATTAATTTGATGCCGCCTAACGATTGGCGTGATTTATCGTATGTGCCATAAACGGCAACATCCTGTCCCAATTCAACACGATCCACCAGCCAAGGTTGATTAAAAAAGGTTACCCCGATATTGTCATGTTCGACTAACAAGCGAAAATTAACGCGTTTTTTATGCGCACCAAACCCAGAAATAACGGGTGCCGACGAAACGACGCCTTTGAAAATCACTTTTTCACCATCCATAGTTAACGACGGCAACTTCATCGCCAAATCGTCATATCGCAGTGGATAGTACATGAGTAAATCAGCAACGGTGAACACACCCAGCTTATTTAACGCCTGCTCGCGCTTAGGACCAACGCCTTCTAAAACTGCAATTGAATCTTGTAAGTTAGCCATGTGCCACCTCCTTGCTTTGATAATGTTAATTATAACCTAATTTTATGTTTACTTACATTTTTTGTTGATCTGTTGTAGAATTTTAGATACAGATACGCATAAGTATCGATTGACCTAGGTCGATCTTTTATAGTTGGGCTGATTAAAGCTCGGAGAAATGTGCATTGCATGTTTCTCCTTTTTTTGTTCCATCATAAAAAGTGTCCTTATGAATATCAAAATCATCAGAACACTTTTTGCATATTATTTAATAAATGCGGTCATGATACTAAAGACAAGGCCCAGAATGGTTAAAGCACCAATTACGGCCATGACCCGCGCCTTGTGCATGCTCAACACGGCAATGAATTCGCGCAGGAATGCTGCCGTCCTAAAATACCAAGGGGTAAAGCCCCCGCGCCCATTTGCATGCACCCCAAATTGGCGGGCTTGTAGCGCAGCACGGAACACATGGTATTCGCTGGTAAAAAAGATAAATTCACTTTGCTTAAATTCTTGTTCGATTAATTCATTTGAAAAACGCATATTCTCACGTGTCGTCCGACTACGATCTTCAATACGGGTTTGCTCTAATGGATAGGCTAGTTGCTCATGCGCATACGTCTGCATAGCCTGGGCCTCAGACAACTGCTCATCACCGCCCTTGCCACCAGAAAAGACAATAATCGGATACTTCCCCGTTGCCTCGTATTTAGCATTAGCAGCATCAACAGCAGCCTTAATACGATTGCCCAACAGGCGACTAACTTCATGCCCATTGATTAAACCTGCCCCCAGCACCACATACACGTCGGCTTCACGCTTTTTCATTAGGCGCGCATAAAACATCGCTCCCAAAGCAAACGTGACGAGCAGCCAAGTTAAATACCAAGAAATCAAATTAACAAAGACAAAGCCAGTTTGTAGCCAAGCGGGCATGCTGGTACGATAAAATTCCAAAACATTTAAAATTGAGAGTGCAAGAAAGGCAAACGGCAATAACAAATTACCTAGGTTGTGATATTCCTTCCGCCAAATTTGCCATGAAAAGAACGCTAGCGCAAAATAAATCACCACGTTTAACAGCAAAAAAATGACAATCCCGGTCGCTAGGGCCAGCGCAAAGACTGCCCAGCCCCAACCACCGATCATCAACAAAATAAACGTAATGGTTCCAGCTGCTAAAATAATATCCAATAATAGCCAACTACCAAGCGACAATAAGCGTGCATCAACCCGCACAATTTGTCGAATGCGCCATAACACGGCTAAAAATGCTAATCCTAAAATTAATGTGATCCAAATCATATGCAACCTCAATATTCTCTGTTTAAAACTGTTTATATGTTATTAATTTTAGCATGACTTAGACGGCTTAGTTACTGATTATCTCTAGAATATTTTAACTTTGAATTCAAAACTGAATTATTCAGTATATTTTTTCTACAACACGTAAAAAGCCTCAACATAAAGTCGAGGCTTTTTATACAACGCTGGGCGTTGTATTCAGTAATTACAGAATAACAAGCGACTAGTTTGGTGTCAATATTAACGAGATATGTTTCGTCATCAATAAGCCTTATCTATTTTGGCTACATTTTGAATATATATTAGACTCCTGGGAACAATAACATAGTCTATATCCTCAACTGAATTATTTATCTAGGTTACTAATTAAAAATTCAACCTGTGACTTCACTGAACTTGCGCGTCTTGGCAATGTCGAGCCAGTTACGTCCGACCGTTGTTTAGCAATGATATCAACAATTTGCTTAATACTAAGCTGGTGTTCAGAAAAATATAACTCCAAAACATCGTGATAGAGTGGCAACTTCAGCATTGCCTCTGCTAATAATCGATACTTGCTTCCGCCATGTGCTTCGACAAATTGACGCCCTGTATTAGACAACGTAAATGTATCGGTTTTATGTGCAAAGCCTAGATAGCACAAAAAATTGTAGTAATAATCTGACTGGCGCTTATCGTAGTCATACTTCGTCACTTCTTGAAAAGCTTCCCATGTACCACTGGCTATCGGCGTATCATCGTCACGTTGAATCATGTCATTTTGCATAGATTCTGCTAGTTCATTCGTCAAATACATGTTGTTTGCTTGTGGAAATGGTATATTCGGCTCCGGCTCGCACTTTACTTCTCGGACTAATTGCGCTAAATCAGCCAGTCTAAAGTAGTCAGTTTGACCAATTTTAAAATGGTAGGTTTTAACAAGTTGCAGTGAATTGTAATAATTAATATCTTGAAAACGATAAACGTTGAAAATATACGTTTCATTGGTATAGATGAAATATGCACATAAAATTTCTTTTTGCATCCCGCGTTCTTTCAGCAGGTTTTGATAAATCAACATCGGAATATAGAGTTGGCGAATATTGAAATCTTGGGGCGCTTTTAACTTAGCTTCTACAATCAGCGCCTTGTCTGCAGTTTCATAAATGCCATCAATTTCTGATTGCCAGCCATCGATATTCAAAGCCACATTGCCATGTGATTCAGTGTTGATATTAAATGGGCCCAATACACCCGTTCCGACCTTACCAGCCAGGCTTTCGACCACGTCACTGTCAGCTTCAAGGATATGGTTGATCATCCCAGAAATATCCGCCACGGCCTGCGCCTTTACTTCGCTGGTAACATTGTATTTATCCAAGCCGACAATCCAATTTGGAATGTCAAAGGCATTAACAATTTCATCCTCATATTTCAGTTTTTGATACATTTTGTAATCCGAAATTTTATAGGTATCATGCCCAATCGGAAAAATGGCCAGCTTATTTTGTTTAAATACATCTGGTAAGTCGACAGAAAAATCAAACTTCAAAATATTTCGTGCATCAGCCGCGTTTTCACCAAATTTTGCGACGTACTTGCTTTGACTGATTTCATTAATTTTATTGGCGGTTATTTCATAGCTGGGCTTTAAATCTAAAGCGCCCGTGATATTAAGCTCGTCAAACAACAATTGCCATTGCCGATCTGCCTTACGATTTCGTTCAGACAATGTCATAACTACCAACTCCTTATCAAAACTTCGCCAACTTTAGTTCGACTTTTGGCGTTAGCTGCGATTGCGCGATGCACTTGAATCTGCTCAATGGTGCCAATTTCTGCGTACAACTCATGAATCATTGGTACGTCAGAATTCGACAAAAGCACCTTTACCCCACGGTCTTTCAGCGCTTTGAAAGTGTCGCGTAACTTCACTTGTTCTGCAAGCCCAAATTCACTTGAATAACTCGTAAAGCTCGCCGTGGTAGAAATTGGAATATATGGTGGATCAAAATACACAAAGTCGCCAGTATCGGCCTTTTTTACCGCCTTGGCAAAATCACCAACTTTAAATTCAACCTGATGGGCCTTCAAAAATTGCGAGACATGCAAAATATTGTCCGCGTCAAAGATTTTAGGATTCGCATACGAACCATACGGCACATTATTTTGGCCCGCTTTGTTAACCCGCCACAGGCCATTAAAGCCCGTTTTGTTCATCATAATAAACCGCGCCGCCCGCTCGATTTGGGTATGACTTTCCACCCCTTCAACACTACGATCCCATCCGCGCAACTCAAGATAGAACTCCTTAGAATTCGCCTGCTTAAAGATTTCCAATTGCGCAATCAATTTTTTAGGCTGGGTTTTGACCATTTTCCAAGCGTTGATCAATTCCGGATTAAAATCATTGACCACTGCCTTGCCTGACAGCCCTAATTCAGCCGACAATAAAAAGGCCCCTCCACCCAGAAATGGCTCAAAATAAGTCCCATACGTGTCAGGAACATATTTCGCCAATTCAGGTAGGAGTTGCCTTTTACCACCAGCCCACTTCAAAAAAGGAGCTAGTTTACATAATCCGTTGGTTGGTTGGTTGGTTGGTTGGTTGGTTGGTTGGTTGGTTGGTTGGTTGGTTGGTTGGTTGGTTGGTTGGTTAAGCATGATTAAGATCCTTTGCTAAGTCAATATGGATCTTAATTGTTGATCAGATTTACTATATGATCAAGTACCACGCTTGTTCTGTCCAAGTAATTCAATTTATATGTTTAACCACAAAACTCTATAAAAAATTTTCAATCCCAAACCTCATGCGTATAAACGAAGCGCTCCAACATAAATTCACGTAAAAACGGTAAAGCCAACCGGACTCGGCCCCGTTCACCACCCACAATAAGGCCCAAAGCGAGTAACCGTTGACGGTAATTTGAGAGATAATTAATTTCCTTGCCGGTCCGTTCGCGCAACATGCTCATCAGGGTCCAGCCCTCATCAACACTCATTTCAGTCAAGAATACATTGTCAAATTCACTTAATTCAGGGATGAGGAGCGCGTACACATTTTTAAACATCATAGCCTTGGCATAAGCGGCGGCTAAATGGAGATCAAATGCTGTCACCACCTGATTAGGCAAGGTTAGTTCCCACATTTTAGAACCAATTAATTGAAACATATAGGGATAGCCCATCGTAAGCTCTGCCGCATCTTGGGCAATTTTATCAGGAATAACCTTACCTGAGTCCTCAAATGCACCAATAAAATCCTTTGCCACTTCGCATTCATTCAAAGGCACCAGTAATTCCAGTTGTGAGCGTTGTAAAAATGATGTAATTTTGCCCTTCAAAACAGGTTCAATTTCCCAAGGCAAACCCGCACCCAGAAACATGACTTTATAGCCTTCTTGTAGCCACGCTTGATACGCAGTTGTAAACACCCGCAACGCCGCCGAATTGTTGATTTCATCAATGATAAAGACGACTGGTGTCTCATCAGCATGGACATTCGCTAATAAATCTTGAATTTGATATTTAAATGTCTTTGCAATTTCTTTTTCGCCAATTCCAATTTTGAAAACACCTAGGTTGATTTCAGCGTCCTTCAAAGTTAGCGAACTAGCAGATATGCCTCGTTGCAGCCCCAGCACAATATCTTCAAGCATATTTTCTTCATTCGCCGTCGTACTAACTGTGATGATGCCCTTGTCTCTAAAAATATCCCGCAATGTCATCAAGGCCGTTGTTTTACCAGAGCCCCGTACACCGGTGATGATTGTACTGCGCCATTCACTGTTCCAGTTACCCAATACTGAAACGACTTCACTGATCAAAAAATCACGGCCCACAGTTTTCAATGGCTTCCTTCCAAATGAAGCAGTGAACGGATTGGTAATTTGTTCATCGATATTATTCATCTTGGTCCCCCCTTTAATTTATGCGTGTTAGCTTCTTTTATAGTATAGCATCTTTTTTATATAACTATCTTTATTTTTATACTTCTCGCTTTGTTTTATATAACAACACATATTTTTATACTTCTCAGCCTCGTTTATACTAAAAAAGCCAATCCGACCTTTAAGTCCAATTGGCTTCATACAATTTATTTATAACGAGGACGCAAACTGCGAATTATACAAATCCGCATACACGCCACCACTTGCTAGCAATGAATCATGGGTGCCATTTTCAACAATGGCTCCGTGTTGCATCACCAAAATTTGGTCGGCATTGCGAATCGTTGACAGCCGGTGCGCGACGACGAAACTCGTCCGTCCATTCAACAAATTCCCCATCGCGGTTTGAATTTGTTGCTCAGTCCGCGTATCAACAGAACTAGTCGCTTCATCCAAAATCAAGACTTCCGGATCAGCCAAGAAGGCCCGTGCAATCGTCAACAATTGGCGTTGGCCTTGTGAAATATTGCTGGCACTTTCATTTAAAATCGTGTCATAACCTTCAGGGAGCGTATGAATAAATTCATCTGCATACGCCATCTTAGCAGCATTTTCCACATCAGCATCACTCGCGTCTAATTTACCATAGCGAATATTTTCGCGAATCGTTCCCGTGAACAACCAAGTGTCTTGCAACACCATGGCAAAGTGTTCACGCAGTTCTGACCGGCTCAAATTACGCGTATCCCGGCCATGAAAGCGAATCGCCCCGCCATTGGTATCATAGAACCGCTCGAGCAGATTAATCACTGTCGACTTACCCGCCCCGGTTGGCCCCACTAACGCGACCATCTGACCCGGTTCCACACTCAAACTGTAGTCGGCCATCAATGGTTGATCGGGCACATATTGGAATGACACTTGATCAAAGGAAATGATGTCAGCCGTTTGAATATCCGGCATCCCAGTGGTATCCACCATTTCATCAGCGTCCAAGACTTCAAAAATCCGTTCCGCCGAAGCCACGGTTGCCTGAATCGTATTCGACAGGTTGGCAATTTGGGTAATCGGTTGGCTAAATTGGTTAGTATATTGCAACATGGCTTGGACATCACCCAAATTAATCGAGCCCGTTGCCACCTTTAACCCACCAATCACGGCCATGGCCAAATAGTCCAAATTATTAACGAAGCGCATCGTTGGGAAAACCAGCGTCGACACAAATTGAGCCTTCCAAGCAGCTTTGTAATAGTCGGCATTGCGCTTATCAAACCGTTCAATCATCGGTGCTTCTTGGTTAAACGTCTTGACCACGGTATGGCCGGCAAACGTCTCTTCGATTTGATCATTCAACAAGCCCAGCATCGTCTGTTGGCGCATAAAGTAGCGTTGCGCTTTGGGGGCAATCAACCGCACAAAGCCCACACTCAGTGGCACAGAAATAAATGCCACCAACGCCAATTCCCAGCTAATCGTCAACATGAAATAACTCACACCCACAAACGTCAGCGCCGATGTCAAAATTTGAATCATCGCTGTGTTCAAGGTGCTCGAAATATTATCCATGTCATTAACCAACCGCGACATCACGTCCCCGTTCGAATGACTATCATAATAAGCAATCGGCAAGCGCGTCATCTTCGCCTTAAACTCTTGGCGGAGTTGGTACACCGTGCGTTGGGCGATTTTAGTCATAATCCATTGTTGCGTCACACTAAAGAGCGCACTAATAGCGTATATAATTCCCACCGTCAGCAAAACTTTTTCCACGGCCGGCATGTCAATTTGAATGTGGTGAGTTTTCTTAGCATCCAGCACCCCATCAAAAATAATCGTCGTCGCCTGCCCCAAAATCTTGGGCGCACGCACCGATAAAATCACGGACACAGCCGCAATGATAATCGAAATCACAACGCCCCATTTATCCCGCCGCATGTATTTAAATAGGCGAATCACAGTTGGCCAGAAATCATGTGCCTTTTCGGTTGGGCGCGCAAACCGTGGTCCACCACCACGGCCACCTTGTGCATAATTACGCATGAAGCCCCACCTCCTTTAAATCAGCCGCCGATAATTGACTTTCAACGATTTCTTGATAAGCTGGGCAGTTTTTAGCCAACGTCCGATGATCACCAAGCCCGACCATGCGCCCGTTGTCCACGACCAAAATTTGATCAGCTTCCATAACCGTCGAAACGCGTTGGGCGATAATCACCTTAATCGCATCTTTAAACCGCGGACTCTGATTAATCGCTGTTCGTAACCGGGCATCAGTCGCAAAGTCTAAGGCCGAAAATGAATCATCAAACACATACACATTGGCTTGTTTGATGAGCGTCCGTGCAATAGCCAGACGTTGTCGTTGGCCACCGGAGAAATTAGCGCCATCTTGTTGCACTTCCATATCCAAGCCACCCTGTTCGCGCACAAAGTCAGCCGCTTGCGCAATTTCTAGGGCCTCCCAAAGCTGATCATCAGTGGCATCAGGCTCACCAAACAATAGATTGGAGCGCACAGTTCCAGTGAACAACACGGCCTTTTGTTGGGTAATCGCAATATCGGCATGCAAATCATGTTGGCTAACTTGTTTAGCATCAACGCCATTGATGTAGATTGTACCTTCAGACGCATCAACTAGGCGCGGAATCAAATTCACAAACGTTGATTTACCCGAACCTGTCCCACCCACAATGGCCAACGTCGAGCCAGCTGTAGCCGTAAACGAGACATCTTGGAGCGCCATGCGTTTAGCATCTCCAAAGCGGTAACCAACATGGTCAAACGCGAGGGAAATTGGTGCTGTCGGAATCGCAATAGTTTGGTCCGCATCATTAATCCCAGTTTTTTCATCCATCACGGCATTAATCCGATCGGCTGAAGCTTGGGCACGCGGAATTAAGACAATCACCATCGAAAGTTGCACAAAGCTCATCAAAATTTGGGTCGCATACGTCAAAAAAGCCACTAAATTACCAACTGGCATAACGCCTTGGCCAATCAATTTAGCCCCAAACCAAATGATTCCGACGTTCGTAAATGACAGAATAACGGTCATAATGGGCATCATCATGGCCACGGTCGTAAAGACAATCCGGGCTGTATGGGTCAAATCCCGATTAGCAGCTGAAAACTTATCAGTCTCATAGGCATCCCGATTAAACGCCCGAATCACACGCACCCCAGTCAAACCTTGTTGGAAAATCAAATTAATTTTATCAACCTTGGTCTGCATAACTTTAAACCGCGGAATCGAAATCAACATGTTAATCAACACGGCAATCCCTAGTAGTGGCAAAGCAAAGGCAAAGACCAGCATTAAACGGCCGTCGAGTTTGACGGACATAATCATCGCCCCAACCAGCATAATCGGCGACATTAGCATCATTCGGAGGGCTGTTTGAAACACGTTTTGGAGTTGGGTAACGTCATTGGTCGTCCGCGTAATCAGTGTGGCATTACCGAATTTATCAACGGCACTGACATCCATATCAGTGACCTTTTCAAATAAAGCTGAGCGCAGTTTCATGCCCAGCCGTTGACTTTGAGTTGACGCAAAATAGACATTGATGACCGCGCCAGTAATCCCGGCAATGGCGACGGCTAACATAATGCCACCCATGTGCCAGATATAAGTCAAATCTTGTTTGGCAATACCGTTGTTGATGATATCACTGGTGATGGTTGGCAGTGATAGGTCGGCGGCGACTTGCACGACTAAGAACAAGACGGCGAGAATGACTGCACCGGGTTGGAGGTATTTACGACCGATTCGAAACATCTGGGCTCCTCGTTTCTGTTTTCTTTAGTATATTGCAATTTTAGATTTAGTTCTATTGATTTGTTTAGGGTTTTCCCTTTGTTGGATGGGTTCTGCTGGTTGCCGCTTGCAGCGTCAAATTGTTTTGAAATTTGGTTGGGAAAGGGACAACAAAAACCCTCACCCCAAAACAACCAACTCATTCATCCCCAGCAATTTAGCATCAAATTGAAACTGCCGCAACGAAAAATCAGCATAAGGTTGATAATACAAAGTCCGCGAATGTACCCCCACCGCACTACGATAAACCGTATAAGTCGTAGAACGATCAATACTCTTAGGCACCGTAACGCTATTCAAAATATGCCAAACCTCCACCACATCATCTGCCTCATCAACCGGCAACACGGCCCGTTCTTTTAGCACAGTAGCCCGAATAAACCGATTAGAAGGTGTATAACTACCCGGAAAAACTTTCTTACCGTTAAAGTTGCCAGTCGAAATTTTATTTACCGGTAGTGCCTCTAAATCAGCAACGTCAAGATAGTCCGCCAACTTGTTAACTTCACGGTCAAAATTAGGCGCATTCGTCACCACCCCAACGAAATTTTCAACAACCTGTAACTCGCCATTTACCGGTTCAAGATTAATCATCCGCCCGGTTTCATCCGTCAATGCAAAATGCAAATCCATGCGCCCATATTGCACCGCAGCAATTTCATCTGCCATCAATTGAATTTCCGTCAAATGGGCCACCACATCAACCACAGAACGATAATTCCCCAATAACCACAAGACCAATTCAAACGGTGCCAAATTGGTTTTAGTTGCATCAGGTTTTAACTGATACTCAGATTTGTTCGAATACGTTAATTTTTGCACCGCCAAGCCATGCTCATTGATGCCGTCAGAAATATCGACGTGAGCATACCGATCAGGCCGGCCCACGCCTAAAATCGCATATTGATTTTGATGTGCTTGTTGATCATACACACTTTGCCAAGCATAAGCCCTTGGCACATACAAAGCCTGATGCTCAAATTCATGCCAATCCATCGTGCGGGCAAACAACAACTGTTGATTCGCTGACCACATTTGTAAACTCGTGCACATTTGCTACCTCACTTCTAAAACAAAAGAAAATGGTCAGCATCACTGCGTCCATTTTCTTTTTAATTTAGCTTTAATTATACATGAATTGGCAAACCATCTGCCAATTCGGCGGCATCCATCACTGCTTCACCCAAACTTGGATGCGGATGAATCGTCAATGAAATATCTTCAGTCGTCAAACCATTTTCAATCGCCAACGCTAATTCACTAATCAAATCTGAGGCACTCGGCCCGGCAATTTGGGCACCTAATAAGGCATCCGTTGTCGCATCAGAAATTAAGCGAATGAAGCCAGCGGTTTGCGTCATACTAATGGCGCGTCCGTTGGCAGCAAATGGGAACTTGGCCACTTTGGCACCGCTCTCTTTGGCTTCAGCGAGCGTCATCCCCACAGTTGCTAACTCTGGATCGGTATAGGCAACTTCAGGCATCGCAATATGATCGTCAATGACGGCTTGTTCGGCAATCACTGCCGCGGCCACCTTGGCTTCAAAGCTAGCTTTGTGCGCCAACCCAGGGCCAGCGACGATATCACCAATGGCAAAGATGTGCTTAACAGATGTCCGTTGTTGGGCATCGACTTCAATCAAGCCGCGGTCAGATACTTTAATGTCGGTTTGGTTTAACCCAATTGCATCAGTATTTGGGCGCCGTCCCGTTGAAACTAGACAATAGTCAGCTTCAAGGGCTTGTTCTGCGCCATCAAGTTCGTAATGCACCGTCACTGCGGTATCAGTCTGCGTGGCTTCTTTGAATTTAGCATTCGTAATGACCGTCACACCCTTGGCCTTAAAATCATCTAAGACTAACTTGACCATCTCACGATCAAAGCCCTTGAGAATCTTGTCAGACCGAATAATGATCGTTACTTCGGTGCCAAAGTTGGCATACGCATTACCCAACTCAGCCGCGATTACGCCACCACCAATAATGGTTAACTTTTTAGGGATTTCTGGTAAGGCCAAAGCCCCCGTCGAATCGATGACGCGGTCTTTAAAGGCAAAACCGGGCATCTCAACTGGGCGTGAACCCGTCGCCACAATCGCTGAGTCAAACGAGAACAAATGCGAGTTACCCTCAGCATCAATCACGTTAACGGTCTCATTATCAGTAAAGCGCGCGGCTCCACGGACAATGTCAACTTTGTGCTTCTTCAACAACATTTCAACGCCACCCGTCAAACGTTCCACAACTTGATGTTGCTTCCAATCTTGGGTCTTTGCAAAATCAATGGTGGGCTTTTCAAACGTAATCCCCATTGGATTTTCGTGGAGCCCGTGTTGGTAGATATGGCCCGCTTGAATCAAGGCTTTAGACGGAATACAGCCAACATTCAAACAAATGCCACCAATGAAATCACGTTCAACAATCGTCACCTTTTGGCCCAATTCAGCAGCTCGAATGGCAGCGACATACCCACCAGGTCCCGAGCCTAAAATCAAGGTTCCAACTGGTGTTGCTTGTGCTCCTACAACCATGCTTACACCTCCATGAGCATGAAGGCCGGATCAGCCAACAATTGCTTCAAGTAATTCAAGGCCCCTTGACCAAGCATGCCATCAATCAAACGATGATCATACGTCAATGACAATTTCATGTTGTTACCAACTGCGAGTTGTCCATCAGCATCGACAATTGGTTCTTGTTTAATTGATCCAAGCCCCAAAATTGCAACTTCTTGTCCATTAATAATGGGGGTAAACCATGCCCCTTGCGCCGAACCAAGGTTTGAAATGGTAATCGTGCTACCTTGCATTTGCGTTGCTTGGATTGAACCATCCCGCACCGCACTTGCTAAGGCTTCAATTTCCTTGGCAATAGTCAAAATCGACTTAGTTTCAGCGTGGGCAACAACTGGTACAAACAACCCAGCCGGTGCATTCACGGCGATTCCAACGTTGACTGTGTCATGGTAAACCACTTCTTGCGTATCCAAATCAAGACTGGCATTAACTTCTGGGAACTTCTTAGCCACCAATGCCAACGCCTTAGTTGCATAAGCCAAGTACGTTAACTTAATGCCTTGGTCTGCCGCTTGGTCTTTAAAGTTATTCCGGTGTACCATCAGCTTTGAAACTTCGACACTGTCCAGATTGGTCACTGCCGGAATCGTGGTGTTTTGATGTTCCATCGCCTTGGCAATTGCCTTGCGAACTGGCGTCATCTTAACGCGTCCTTCTTTGACTTCAGGGGCAATAACTGGCGTTGCTGGCACTGGTGTTGGAGCAACTGGCGTCGAAGCCGTGGCAACACTTGGTTGAGCTGGTGTGGCCGCTGGCGTAGGTACCGTGCCCGTTTGTTGGGCAGTTTGCACATCAGCTAGGGTGATATGCCCGTGTCGCCCAGTTGGCGTCACGGTTGCCAAATCAATCCCAGCTTGCCGAGCCGCATGGCGCACTGACGGCATCGCCAATACACGGCCACCGACACTCGGTGCAGGACTAGTTGCAACCGGTGTTGGCGTTGGTGCTTCAGGCACTGCTGCCGGTGCTGGCATTGGTACTGGCGTTGGAGCTGCTTGCGTCGTTGCTACAGGTGTAGCCGCTGGCGCACTGGCACCCTCCCCATCAAACTCGACCAAGGGTTCGCCAACAGAAACCGTGGTCCCTGCTTCAACGAACAACTTAGTCACCGTTCCAGAATAAGGTGACATAATTTCTTGCAATAACTTGTCATTTTGAACTTCAGCAATTTCATCTTCGGCTTTAACTACATCGCCAACTTTAATCAACCAAGAAGAAATTTCACCTTCTGCCATCCCCTCGCCGATATCTGGCATATTAAAGATTTCAGTCATAGTTCACAACCTCCTGCGCCTTTTCAACGATATCATCGACCTTTGGCATCCAATCAGATTCAGCCATGGCAAATGGATAAATACTATCTGGGGCGGCTACGCGAGCAATCGGCGCCTTCAAATCCAAGGCAAAGCGTTCGACAATTTCACTCATAACCATTGCGCCAATGCCGGATTGGCGTTGGGCTTCTTGGGCAACTACCACACGGCCAGTCTTTTGGACTGATTGACCAATCGTTTCAATGTCTAATGGACTAACGGTCCGCAAATCAACAATTTCAGCGTCAATGCCTTGCTTAGCTAACTCTTCAGCCGCCTTCAACGCCATCGGTACCATCCCACCATATGTGATGATACTTACATCTTTACCTTCACGGGTAATCGCGGCTTTATCCAATGGTGTCGTGTAATAACCTTCTGGCACTTCACCCTTAATTGAACGATAGAGGCGCAAATGTTCCAAAAAGACCACCGGATCATTTGACTCAATTGAGGCCAACAATAGCCCCTTTGCATCAGCGGGATTTGATGGCATCACGACACGGACCCCAGGGGTTTGTGCCATCAAGCCTTCTAAATTATCCGCGTGCATTTCTGGCGTTTTCGTTCCCCCACCATATGGTGTCCGCACGACAACCGGGAAATTGCGCTGATTATTAAAACGGAAACGATTACGCGCCAATTGGCCTGCCACTGAATCAAAGACTTCAAAGATAAAGCCATAGAATTGAATTTCCATAATGGGCCGGAATCCAGTTGTTGCCAACCCGATTGCCAAACCACCAATCCCTGACTCGGCCAGTGGTGTATTGAAGACGCGTTCTTCACCATACTTGGCTTGTAGGCCTTCAGTTGCCCGGAACACACCGCCGTTTTGACCGACGTCTTCACCAAAAATCAACGTGTTATCATATTTTTCCAAAGCTAAATCAAGTGCTTCGGTAATTGCTGCAATATAAGTCTTTTCTGCCATGGTTACTTACCTTGCCCTTCAAAATAATCGATTTGTTCTTGCATGGCTTGCCCTGGAACTTCCAAGGTGTGCTTTAGCATGGTTGAAACCTTCATCTTGGCTACATTGTCCGCATTTTCAACTGCCGTGTCGATTTTAGCATTCAATTCGTCAATCGTGGCTTGTTCTTGTTCCTTTGACCACAAGCCCTTTGCTTCCAGGTAATTCCGGAAACGAATCAATGGATCGTGTGGAAGCCAGTCATCAAGGTCGGCTTGCGTCCGGTAACGCAATGGATCGTCACCACTCATTGAATGCGGTCCAAAGCGGGACGTCAAAGTTTCAATCAAGACCGGCCCCTTGCCTGATGCAGCCCATTCACGTGCTGTCTTAGCGGCCAAATACATCGCCAATGGATCCATCCCGTCAACTACAATACTTGGAATTCCAGCGGCCCAACCCTTGGCAGCCAAATGTGGTGCGGCAGTTTGGACCCCCCGTGGCGTCGAAATTGCAAAGCCGTTATTTTGAATGAAGAACACGGCTGGTGCATGATACGCACCGGCAAAATTGATACCTTCATACGTATCACCCTGTGATGAACCACCATCACCCGTGTAGGTAAAGGCTACAGTGCCCGTCTTTTTCTTCTTCAAGCCGAGTGCAATTCCAGCTGTTTCAATAATTTGGGCGCCGATTACAATTTGGGGGAACCAAACATGCAATTCTTCTGGCACATCTAAAGCATCATAGTGCCCACGTGACCACAAGAACGCTTGTTCGATTGTCAAACCATGCAAAATCAATTGCGGAATATCACGATAACCAGGCAATAGATAATCTTCTGGTGCAAAGGCCAACTGGCTGGCAATTTGTGATGCTTCTTGTCCAATGGTTGGCGCAAAGAAACCAAGGCGGCCTTGCTTGGCCAACTTAGTCGAACGATCATTTAACGTCCGTGAGAACAACATGTCTTTGATCAAAGCGACCAATTGCTCATCGCTCAACCCAACTTGACCTTCTAAATCGCTGTCTAAAACCTTACCCTCTTTATCCAAAATGTTTAACACTTGAAAGGTGTCATCTTGGAGTTGCAACTGTGCTTCAAAATCTAAAATCGCTGTCATATCTATATTCCTTTCTATGACTCAAATAAACTGATTATGTTATTTGCAGTAACTTTTTCACCAAAATAATTAGTAACTGAGACCTTGGCCAACACATCTTCTACAGCTTGCTTGGTAAATGGTTGACCAATAAAGTAAGCTTCAAAATCAGCAATGTCTTCCCAACCCAAGTAATCCCCAGTAAACCTAATGGCTTGGATAATGCCCGCTTCAACATTAGCATGTAATTCAATCGTGCCGGCATCAAAGCGTTCATGTTTGTTATAGGTGAATTCTGGTGACTGCCCATAATTCCAAGCCCACTGACTAAATTGTTCATCACGTAACTGTTCAATCTCAGCTAACTGGCTGGCATCCAAAACTAATTCCGAATCTCCATCAGCGAGCCGTGTTTGCACGACGGCCAGAAAATCAAGCACCGAGTTTTGGCCCGCAAAAGCTTTGATATTCCCCACGCGCGAACGCACAGATTTAGCAGCTTTAGAAATAAATTTTTCATCAGCCACATTCAAGCTGCGCACCATGGTCTCAACGTCCACATCAAACATCAAGGTCCCGTGATGAATTAAATAACCACGTTCATAACGTTGCGCATTACCAGAAATCTTTTTCCCGTCGAGCAACAAATCATTGCGGCCATTAATTTCGGCTGGCACGCCAATGTCATGCAAGGCATCGACCATGGGTTGCACAAATTCCTTGAAATTGACCTTGCTTGGATCGGCCACTGGAACAATGAAGGTGAAATTGATGTTTTGCAGGTCATGATAGACCGCACCACCACCCGTCATCCGCCGCACCACCTTAATGTCGTGTTCGTCGACATATTCTTGGTTAATTTCAGCAAACGTATTCTGATTTTTACCCACAATTATCGAGCGATCATTTTGCCAAAGCCTAAAGATCGGCTCAGCTTGTTTGAGATTACGCAGCATCCACGTGTCCATCGCAATATTGAAATATGCATCATGACTATCGTTAATTAAATATTTCATCCACGGCTCCTTCCAACAATGAAAGCGTGTTCACTATTACCTTTAGCTTAACATTTAGACCCCTGATTTCAAAGTAATAGCCATTCATTTTTTTAGAAAATATGGGTTGGAAAATATAAAGCCCTATTAGTCTGTATTACCGACTAATAGGGCTTAAAATCAGGATTATTAAAGTGCCGTTATTTACAAGGCTGTGAGGAAATTGAGCAGTTCTCGATTCACTTCTGCGCTTTGTTCTAAATGTGGTAGATGACCTGAATTATATATTTTATGCGTTTTGATATATTTGGGATTCAACTCTTGGGTCGCATCCACATGACTGGCTGGACAAACGGAAGACTCGCTGGCTCCAACCAATAAAGTTGGTGTAGTGATGCGGCCAATGACTGGGCGCCAATCTTTGGTCAAACTATCGAGCAACAAGCTTTGCATCTGCGAAAAATCAAACGGCTGGCGGTTAGATTCACCCAATTCGCGTTTAATTAAGATATCAAGGTGCCCGGCCGTTAATTTTAAGTGTGGAAAGTCCTGGATACACTCGGCAATGGAATTAATCGTCAAACCATACATGCCAGTCGACCAAGTTTCATCATTTAACACTTTAGGCGATGAATCCAATGAAATGATCGTCTTCACATTGGCGTCAGTGTACAAATTTATGTAGCTCCAAATACAGCTTACACCCATAGAATGGCCAATTAAGATTGGTTGCGTGATTTCTAAAACCGCCAACAATTCAGCCAAATCAACCGCATGCCGGGCCAGCGTTTTGCCATATGTAACCTGTTGCGATTCGCCATGATTACGCCGATCAAAGGTAATCACGCGATAACCAGCAGCGACTAAAGGCCCAACTTGCAAGCACCAAGTCGCTTGCGTCGATGAGTAACCGCCAACTAAAACAATAGGTTGCGCACTGGCTGGGCCAAAATCGCCATACGCTAACGTCACATTGTCGTTAGTTTGAAATTGGTGCTGGTGGGCCAAAAAATCCGGCCAGTTAACATTTTCCATAATCGACTCCTTTAATTTCACAAATTAAACTCGTTAAGTTTATTCTACTACGCAATTGTAATAAAAAAATCTCGCAGTTAAAAACCACAAGATTAGCATTTATTATTCAACAGATAACAAGAATGGATACAAAGGTTGCCCACCATCATGAACTTCGATTTCCAAATCTTCATCAATGGCCAAAATGGCCGCTTCTAACTTGGCAGCTTCTTTGGCCGTTGTCTCAGCCCCATAAATCAAAGTGACCAGTTCTGAATCTGCATCCAACATCTTATGCATCAATGAAATTGCCGCAGTTTGAATGTCGGCCTTAGGTTCAGCAACAACAATTGTGCCATCAAAAAGGCCAATTGCATCACCTTCATGAATTTGCAAACCACCAAGCGTCGTGTCACGCACTGAAGTCGTCACGGCTCCTGATTTGACGTCCGCCAAAGCTTCCGTCATATTCGCCGCATTATCTTCCAATTCTGCAGCTGGATTGAAGCCCACAATTAAAGCCGTCAAGCCTTGATTGATAAAGCGCGACTTAACAATTTCAACTGGTACTTCAGCAACCTTTTTGGCTTGTTCAGCGGCCATAAAGATATTTGAATCATTTGGCAAAATAACAACCTTTTGCGCATTTGCACGGGCAATCGCATCAACCAAATCAGCGGTTGATGGGGCGGCCGAACCATCTAACACAATGGTGGCCCCAGCTGACTTAAACAAATCAGCGACCCCTTGACCAGCAGCAATGGCAATCACCGCTGTTTCGACAGCTGGTAATTCAGTCGTTGCTTCTGTGTCTTTAGTTTGCAAGGCGGCAGCGGCAGCTTCGGCTTGTTGATTACGCATATTATCGACCTTAGTCTTGCGCAAAGATCCAAACTTCAACCCCCATTCAAAAACATTGCCCGGATGTTCGGTATGGACGTGGACTTTAACCACTTCATCATCGTTGATTACCAACAATGAATCACCCAAATCCGCCAAATAAGCATAGAACTTGTCGTAATCAAACGTTTCTTCATACGTAGTTCCTTGCGCAATATCGACCATCATCTCCGTGCAATAACCAAACTCGATATCAGCCGGATTCAATTCGCCTTGCACACCAGCATTATGCAATTGTTGTACCATAGCTTCCAATCCCGCATTATCGATTGCATCATGACTTAATTCTTGGCCAGATAGCACCGCATAAAAGGCCTCGAGGACAATTACCAAACCTTGGCCCCCTGAATCAACAACGCCAACCTCTTTTAAGACTGGCAATAAGTCTGGGGTTGAAGCCAAGGCCTTTTCTGATGCATCATAAGCAGCTTTGGCCACTTCAACGACATCGTCAGTCTGCTTAGCGGCTTGATTGGCGGCTGAGGCAGCTTCACGAATAACTGTGAGGATCGTGCCTTCAGTTGGCTTCATCACGGCTTTATACGCTGTTTCAGCCCCACCCATTAGACCATCCGCATAATCGCGCGCCGTCAAAATCTCTTTATCTTTAACCGCACTCGCAAAGCCACGGAAAATTTGTGACAAAATCACACCCGAATTACCGCGCGCTCCCATCAACAAACCTTTGGCCGTGGCGTTCGCTAAAACACCCAACTTAGTGTCGGTTTCATCGCGCTCGTATTCAGCACCTGAGGCCATTGAGAGGGTCATATTTGTTCCTGTATCACCATCTGGCACAGGGAAAACATTCAATTTATTGATTTTCTCGGCGTTTTCTTTCAGCGCATTGGCTGCCGCGTTGATCATCTTACCAAATTCAACATTGGTAATTTCATTAACAACTTCCACCGTCTTATCTCCTTAACGTGTCGTGGCTACTCACCAAGCAGGCGAACTCCTTGAACTGTTACGTTGACTTCATTTGCAACAATTCCTAGCATCACGTTTAAATCATTTTTTACTCGTGCTTGGACACTTTTTGAAATTTCAGATATTTTCATGCCATACCCGACAATGATATGGACATCAACTGAGACCCCATTATCATGTTGTGAAATGACCACGCCCTTAGCAAAATTATCCCCATTGAGTACTTGGTTGATACCATCACGCAATGGGTTTTGGCTGGCCATGCCGACAACTCCATAGTTATCAGTTGCGGCCCCGCCTACAATCGCTGCAATTACGTCGTTGCCAATTTCAACTACGCCGTGTTGTGTTTGCATCTTTACTGCCATAATCATTTGCCCTCCATAGTTACTTACTACATTTTAGCATAAACATGCTTTTGGCTGCTGATTTTTACCGTGTTTGTTTTGGCCTTGTCAGGCCAAGGGATTTTGGTTTCTGGGGGCAGGGGCTCCGCATTGCTAGCGTAGAGGTGGGCGACACGGTCCCACTAGTCTAAGGGATTCGGCTCCGCTGGCGCGAAACCAACTCCCTAAGACCGCGTTGGTGCCGCTACCTCGCTTGACCCACCACTACGCCAGCAATGCTCCGCCCCTGCCCCCAGAAACCAAAATCCCAACCTCCAGTCGCTTTAGCTCCTTCCGGTTACTAAAGCTTCACCTGTCTGCTACAACATTCAGAACGGTTGCACTGCGGTTCTTTTAATTCATCAACTCCACGTATGACTAGCATATCCGATCACACACCAAACTAATCTGGAGTAGACAATCACAAATCAATTAAAAACATCCAGCTGAGCTCTGCCCCATTGTTTTGGGATTTGGGCCGGCTGGGGGTCGGAGCGATCAATTTGTGGGAAAAGCAAGGGTGGCCGAATATGGGGAACCGGCGCCCGATATTCAGACCCACAACG
>JAITQG010000051.1 GCA_031289015.1 Lactobacillaceae bacterium | reverse complement strand
TCCAAAGGCAGAAACAGTGCTAAAACAAACTAAGTATTTCAACTAAAATATAGAGAAAAGCGTTGAAACACTTGACTAATCGTAGAAGCGGCACCAACGCGGTCTTAGGGAGTTGGTTTTGCGCTTGCGCAAGGCCGAATCCCTTAGACTAGTGGGACCGTGTCGCCCACCTCTACGCTAGCAATGTGGAGCCCCTTCCCCCACCAAACCCAAGACCTAGCCGTGAAACGGCTAAGTAACCCCAACACAAAAAAAGCACCTGCTGATGAAATTCAGCAAGTGCTATTATTTTTTAGCGTTCAATCCGCCCCGTCAAAGTCAATTTTGTTCGGCATTGACCACAAACGTACCGTACCGTATCAATCCGCCGCTGCCGATACAATGCATGCCCCTTTTCACAAGTATAAACCCAATACCTTTTAACTTTATTTTTAACCTGCGAAGTCTTCGGCGCAAACCGACTACCACCAACCCGCATTAATTCAGCCTTAAACGCCGCATCCTTGTGCTGATACCCCAACCCTTGTAAATGATTGTGATAATGCACCAACTCGTGTTTAATGACCCCAATCAAATTATCAAGATCAAACTCGGTAAGCATCAACGGATTAAAATCCAAATTATGCGTTTTTAAAATATATCTCCCACCCGTCGTTTTCAAACGGGCGTTGAAAGTTGCGTGATGCAAAAACGGCCGATTAAACGCTTCAAGTGAAATTTTTTCAACTAAAATTTGTAATTCAGCGTTTGTCATTTTTATTGTTGATCCATGTCCTCTGGTGAACTATTCACGATTTTAATGCCGCGGCCACGCCCACCATAGCGTCGTTCACGCCGTAATTCGATGTAAAATTCAGCCATTGATGCATTATAGTACGGAATCACCCAAAGCCCAGCGAGTCCACCCGTCAACACGACAAGTAACCACCAACCAATAAAGCTTAAATTCAACATGAAATATTGCATTTTATGGCCATCCATCAAATCACGTGAACGCGTAATGTATTCATTCATCGTGTCGATTTTCACGCCCGCTTTTAAATCATCGGCAAAAATATACGTGGCTTGTGAATACCCCATTGATTTAACAATGCCTGGAATGATGAATAGCAACATCCACATCAGGGTGAACAAGAAGCGCATCCCCAACAACACAATCGTATCGACTAGACGATCTAACCGCCAAAAACGCAAGCTATCCGCGATTGGTGTAGTTGGCGTTTCGCCCGTACGCCGCCATTCCACAAATCTAAAAATCGCACCCGTATCCAAAACCCCAGCCACAACTTCTTGGAGCAAGGCCGTTAACAAGGCCCCGCCAATCACCGTACTAAACGCAGCAGTGACTGAAATGTTGGTCCCATTCCACATGCTAATGATTGGATCTGAACTACCATTATGAAATTGGTTAATCACAACCGTGACGTAACCAAATAAAATAATAAATAATGACAATAATAATGATGTTTTAAATTGCCCGGCATGGACCCGTTCTCGTGCCCGATGCTTGAGTTCGTAATTATCACGCATATTTAATTCCCCTTATGTGCTGGCCGTAAAAAACTTCCCGATTGATGGAAAAAGTCACCGTACTTCCATTCGCACGATGACTTTAGAACTGGGGTAGTAGGATTCGAACCTACGCTACATGGTACCAAAAACCACTGCCTTACCACTTGGCTATACCCCAAACACTTTTACCATTAATAAATTCTAGTAACTATAAGCAAAATTGTCAACTTTTTTCATAAAATGGGTGCAGTTACCTATATACTAATAGTGTAAAGTAATATTAAAAGGAGATCTACCATGCGCAGAATCCATGCCATCTTATTAGCCGCGCTAGCTATCCTTGTCGTTGTCGGGGGGATTGCCTATCATGAATTTAATCCTAGCAAACACACGGCAAGTTTTGCCAGCCAACAAACTAGTCACGTAAAAATTAACTCCAATCGCCAATTTAGTTTTAAATTCAATACGAACGCCCAAGCTGTCGATGCGCAAATCGCGTTAGGCCGGATTGATACGATGAAGATGCAAAAGCTCCCCGCCGGCAAAAATACGACCGATTATACGATTGTTGGTTCGTTGCCAAAGGGCGTTAAAGCGGCCCAAATTGAATTCATTTTAAAGGCTGATAATAAAGATGACCTCACCAAACATATTTCGATTGGTGAACACTAATATTGAAAAAGCTAGCTGAAATAGCTAGCTTTTTTGTGTCCGTTTAATTAACCCCGGCCATGAGCTTGTGGACCGGCTTGGCGATAAATACCAAGAGAATTCCCAACAAGACGGCTGCTCCACCAAATGTGGCGAAGTAGACAATTTCATTTTTATCAGTGTACAAGCCAACAAATTGCGCGTTCAATGCTGAACCGGCCGCCGATGATAGGAACCACATCGACATCATTTGCGACATATACGCCTTAGGAGCTAATTTGGTCGTGGCTGATAGCCCGACTGGTGAAATCAGCATTTCTCCAACGATGACCAAGGCCCATGAACCAACTAACCAAAGTGGCGAAACGCGCCCTGCCGTCCCGTACAAGATCCCTGGCACGGCCATTAAGATAAACGACAATCCCGCAAAGAATAGCCCAAAGGCAAACTTCATTGGTGATGATAGCTGGTTTTTCTTCCATTTCATCCACAACCAAGCAAAGAATGGTGTGTAAAGCATGATAAACAACGGATTCAGTGATTGGAACCACGCAGCTGGGAACCACGATGTATCTACCCGGTTCGCTGCAAAGGTGGCCAAGACAACTGAGCCTTGTTCTTCAATGGCCCAGAACAATAATGCCGCCAAAAACAAAGGAATATAGGCGATGACGCGTGATCGTTCTTGCTTAGTAATTTTGGTTGACGTAATAATTTGGACGAAATAGCTCACTGGCACGATGATGGCAATGATCGTTAGCAAGTTGATGAAATCAGACATAGCTGTCCACTCCATTAACACCATCAATGCGATGATCAAGGCCAACACGAAGACCCCCACTGAAATCTTGATGATTAAGGGGCGAATTTCTTCTGGTTGAATGGGATCAGTTGGATAAAGTGAATCTTCATGCAAATTCTTTTTAGCGCCAAAGTAATACTGGAGCAAGCCAAAGAACATCCCGATTGCGGCCAGCCCAAAGGCGAAGTGGAACCCAAAATTTTCTTGCGTCCAACCAACTAATAGTGGCGACAAGAACGCCCCTAAATTAATTCCAAACACGAAAATCGAGAAGCCTGAATCACGTGCGTTGTCACCAGGTGCGTATAGTGTCCCAACTAATGATGACACGTTGGGTTTTAAGAGCCCAGTTCCCATGATGATAAATAAGATTGAAACGAACAGGGCGTTGGCTCCAAATGGGAATGATAAGGCGATGTGGCCAAACATAATCAAGACCCCACCAACAAACACCGTTTTACGCGCCCCTAACAGGCGGTCTGCGATGTAGCCGCCCACTGCCCCACTCAAGTACACCATTGAGGCGTAAATCGCCATGACAGACGCTGCGACAGCCTTGGTAATATGCAAATCACCATTACCGATCAAATACCACATGTAGTACAGCAAAATAGCGCGCATTCCATAATACGAAAAGCGCTCCCACATTTCTGTTCCAAATAATGTTGCTAAGCCAAGCGGTTGACCTAGAAACGTTTTTTTATTTTCCAAAACTTTGCCTCTTTTAATTGAATTAATTTACTGTCATAAGAAAAAAAGTAACTAATTAAAAGTATATGCTGATTACAAGGACAATTCAAGAATGGACTATTTTCTGTGTCCCAACGCACAATTTTGTTAAAATGTAATCAGATTAGTGAGGTGAACTTATGACCCGTTTGGCTGTCAGCAGTGATAATCATTTTGATATCAACAAACAAGCTTTAGATGCCGTCATTGATGCGCAGGCCCAGTTTTTAGTGACCCAAGCAATTGACGTTTATTTAATTGTCGGTGATTTGTTCAATAGTTTTGCTAAAAGTCTCGCGTTTGTGGAACGCCTCCAAACCGCGGTAGGGCCAGCGATGCAGATTCGCTTTGTAGCTGGCAACCATGATATGGGCCGGGATGTGTCGTTTGACGAACTTGAATCAGACATTAACGACGCATACTTGCATAACAAACGCCTAGCGCTAAACGATACTTGGGAGTTAATTGCCAATAATGGTTGGTATGATTACTCATTTGCCCAAGGCCCTCAAGCCGCTGAATCCGAAACCTTTAAACACGGCATGTACTTTGACCGGGTCATTAAACAACCCATGTCAGATCGTGAACGCACAGAACTGAGCCTCCAACAATTCAAAGCGCATCTGGATGCTGCCACCGCTATGGGCAAGCAGATTATCACCGCCCAGCATTTTGCGCCGATTAAAGACGATTTGTTTTACCCGGCCCATGATACCCGTTGGCAAATGGTGAATGGCGTGATGGGGTCAAAAAAATATGGTGAATTGTTTGCCCAATATCCAAATTTGCAAACGAATTTTTATGGCCATGTGCATATCACGGTGCCCCCTCGTGAAATAAATGGGGTCACTTATTTGAATCCTAGTGTGGGTTATAACCGGCGGCGGCTCCAAGAATGGACGGCCGATACCTTCATAGCGAGTTGGCAAAACAAATTACAAATTATGGTGTTGACAGACTAGGTTAAATTCTGATATAGTATTTATTTGTTGAAGCGTTATTTATTTACGCGTTTCACGTGATCATGGGAGGTTAGCGAAGTCTGGTCAAACGCGGTGGACTGTAAATCCATTCCTTCGGGTTCATAGGTTCGAATCCTATACCTCCCACCATGATTGGGGTATAGCCAAGTGGTAAGGCAGTGGTTTTTGGTACCATGTAGCGTAGGTTCGAATCCTACTACCCCAGCTAACCAAGAAAAGATCGGTCACTGGCCGGTCTTTTTATTTTTTGAAAAAATACTCAATCTCAAATACCCTTGCATTATGTTCGGATTATTGATAATATAGAAAAGTTGTTAACGGGAGGTTAGCGAAGTCTGGTCAAACGCGGTGGACTGTAAATCCATTCCTTCGGGTTCATAGGTTCGAATCCTATACCTCCCATTATTTAAATATCCTTGGGGTATAGCCAAGTGGTAAGGCAGTGGTTTTTGGTACCATGTAGCGTAGGTTCGAATCCTACTACCCCAGTAATCTCTACTGAGTGTGCTAGTCACACGTTAAAAAGGCGAATCACGCAATTGTGATTCGCCTTTTTGCTATTTTTACCTATTCAGTAATTTCAAATGTAGCGGGCATCTTGGCAGCTTTAATCGTCAAAGCTACGGCCGCAAATGAAATCAGCGTCAAAATCAACGCAATCCCATAATTACCCACAAAGTGCGACAGACTCACTAGCAAACTGGCAATAATCATCCCAACTGGGCGTGTTGCCGCAAACGCCCCAGAATAGGCGCCCAGTTTAGCTGGATTCATCATTTCAGCCCGGATCGTCTGGCTCGCTGGTACGTTGATCATTTCACCAATCGTCAACAAAACCGCCATGATCATCAACGGCCAAAACGAATGCAGCAAAAACGCCACCGCAAACGCCCCACCCTGCATGAGGGTGCCGACCAAGACATTCTGCGTTAATTTAAAATGACTCGTCATACGCGTAAAGAGGCCCATCAAAATGACAATCATGGCCGTATTAGTCATCGTCATGACTGATAACATGCGTTGGCCATAAATTTGCACGCCAAAAATGTGCGTTGTTTTAAAGGATTCTCCCAAATGAGCGGCCAAATAATAGTCAGGTTGCGTAAAAATCACCGTCATCCCGATTGAGCCAATCACAAATAGCACAAAGCGTTTGTCGACAAAGACGCTCCCATAGGTCTTAATCCCACCCAACAAAGTCGCCTCTTTAGCTTGCACACTAGGTGTAAAGGTTTCGCTCATGCCAAAATAAACAATCCCGCCTTCGATAATGGCCACAATCAGCAAGCCAATCAGCAATTCAAAGAGATAATCCCTAAAGAACCACCCACCAATCGCCGCCCCAATCATCACCCCGACATTGATAATCCAATAAATCAAGCTATAGACAAAGGTGCGGTTTTCTAAGGTGGATGAATCGATCATCATGGCTTGTTGCGCCGGATCAGCAAATGACGAGCCGACTTGGGCGAGTAAAAAGCCAAAGAACGTCATGAACGGATTGACGTACCAAGGTGCATTCATCAGCATCGCCAAAAAATAGCCCGCAATTATCAACGCTGAAGCTAACAACATCACGGGTTTGCGCCCCCATTTGTCAGCCAAGTAGCCACCGATCAAACCAGCCACAAAGCCTGAAGACGCCACAATTACTAACAAAATCCCGGTAATGACTGGGCCAAAGTATTTCACATAATAAATCGTCATGTTAGGACCAACTGAGCTACCTAATAAGACGACTAAAAAGACGGTCAAAGTTCGCAATTTCAAATTACGATTTAGTTTTAAAAACTCACCCATGCTTGGCCCCTTTCATTTTTAGAATAATTAATAGCGTACCATAAAAAAACACCGTCCGCGACGATGTTTTACTTTAAAAATTAGCTTTCACAAAAGCTTGGTACTTGCCCAAGATGGTTAATCGGCGCCATTCTGCATCTGGATAGCCAACGGGAGCGGGCATGGTCATCAAATACGCCTTTAAGCGATCCGCAAAATCCAAATAGATTCCATCAACGCGATCATGAATATCGACAATCAAGGCCTTGCCCAAGAACTCAGTCGGACCAGCATATGCACCCTCTAATTCTTGTGATTCTTCACCATCTTGAACAAACAAGAAGCCTAGTTGCCCGTCTTCAACCGCATCCGCAATTTGGATTTCGACCAAGGGTTGCTTAATAGCTTGGTAAGTGAGCATCGTATCGAATTTTTCCCAAATTAACGTTGCTGCTTCATTAGGTAAAATGGTGGCCAATTCATCCGTTATAACACGTTTTTTAGTTTTTTCAAACATATCAAATAGTCCTCAACACTAGATGTGATAAAATATAAGTACAAATTGTATTATATAACGAATTATGGAGTGACGCGAATGAATGAGTACCAAGAATGGCGTGAAGGTGTCCGTCAAATGACGTTTCCAAAATGGGATGAATTACCCAAATTAGATTTGTATATGGACCAGGTGGTTGAGTATGTAAATGGCATTTTAGCGCCGTTACACATGACAAAAATCACGCCGGCGATGATAAATAATTATGTAAAGCAGCACGTTTTATTGGCCCCTGTGAAGAAGAAATATCAAACGATGCAAATTGCCGATATTTTGATTATTTCCATGATGAAGCCCATTTTTTCACTTGAAGAAATCCGCTCATCCATTGATCAAATTACGGTTGATGATTATCCAAAGAATGCTTATAACACGTTTGTTGACGCCTTGTTAGCCCGTTTTGCTGGGCCCGTTACTGAAGAATTTAATGAAAGTAATTTGGCTTTGCAATTGATGCGTGATTCGGCCAATATTATCTATAACAAGATGGAAGCTGAACAATTGTTGGAAGTTATGTCGCGGCGTTCGCCTAAAAAAGATACTCCTTTGATTAAATAGTTTGTTTTGACCCTGGCTTTTGTTGGGGTTTTTGTTTTTTTGAGATACATAGGTAATCAAGTCCATAAAAGCATACGTTGCACATATAGTCACAAATAATTCAGGAGGGGGGGTACAGTAAAGATAGATAGTATTACGAATACTGATTGTACAATACAAGTAAGTACATATAGCGTCAGGAGGTTTTTGTAATGAAAATACATAAATTAAGTTACCGCCTCGTCCGATCATTGGTGTTATTTATAGGCGTGCTGGGAGCGATTACACTATTTACAAACACGTCGTTTACCGGCGGACAAACTTTAGCCAGTGCGGCTGAATGTGAATTGAGGTATGACCAAGACACAAAAACATTAACAATTGGACCGGGGGACTTATCAACTGATTTTAAAGGTGAAACCAATGTTTATTCGGCTGAGACAATTGTATTTGTGAGCGCTGATACAAGCGTGTATAAAGTCGTAGCTCCTCAGAATTCGGAAAGTTTGTTTTTTAATTTAACGAGTTTAAAGCGATTCCAAGGAATGCAAAATTTTGATACATCAAATGTTACAAATATGCGTGGTATGTTCTCTGGTTGTACTAGTTTAACCCAACTGGATTTGAGTGGGTTTGAAACATCCAAAGTTATAACTATGAATGGTATGTTTAACAACTGTACAAGTTTAACCCAGCTGAATTTAAGTGGTTTTGACACATCAAATGTTTCGTCTATGATTAGCATGTTCTTTTCTTGTACAAGTTTAACCCAACTTGATTTGAGCGGTTTTAACACAGCCCAAGTCACAGAGATGTCCTCTATGTTCTGTGGTTGTACAAGTTTAACCCAACTTGATTTGCGTCGATTTGACACATCCAAAGTCACAACTATGGATGGTATGTTTGCTAGCTGTACAAGTTTAACCCAACTAGATGTAAGTGGTTTTGACACATCTAAAGTCACACGCATGCCTGGCATGTTCTTTAGTTGCACTAGTTTAACCCAACTTGATTTGCGTGGATTTGACACATCCAAAGTCACAATTATGGTTGACATGTTCACTACTACAACCGCTTTGTGGAAATTAACGCTTGGGCCGGATTTTGTATTTACCAGTGAGCCCACTTACTTACTAGACCCCGTGGTTGGCACAAAATTCAATCAAAATTTAGTAGTCACCTCAAATAAATGGTTACAAACGACGACTGATGAGGAATATACAGCTGCTGAAATACCCACAGCGCACGTTCAGGGGAAGACGGATACATTTACTTGGCAAGGGGATCAGTCCACCACAGTCGAATATGTTGTGCAACCGACATATACCATCACGATTCCAGCTACCATCACGATTCCAAGCGCCACAGCGTCGGGTACTGGTAACATTACCTTGAGTGCATACCCTAAGGTGCCATATGAGAACCGATTTATTCACATCTCAGCGGCATCAGGTTGGCACTTGACTACTACCGGTGATGAAACCGGTGTCGAGTATGACTTTTCTGCAGAAGGTGACGTGAATTTGAAGGCTGGGTCGGCTCTTGTTTTGGAAGCTGATGGGGAAGCACCGGCGCAAACGAAAACAGTTTCAACTTCGTTAACAAACAATACACACAAGTTTAAGTATGCGGGTACTTACCAGGACACTGTAACGTTTACAATTGAGACCGCAACTTCTTAGCTTATGAGAATATCTTTAAAAAAATGCTGGCTAACCACGATTGGTTCACACAGCATTTTTTTGTATTTTGAGAGTATATCAAGACTTAGTTAGTAAAATATGTACTACCCGATTATAACCGTACAATAAAGAAACTTCAGTGCAGCAATATCACGTTATCGGGGCCAAAATTTGAAGTTTTAGAACCGGAAGGAGCTAAAGCGACTGGAGGTTGTGATTGTGGGGTTGGTTGGGGGAAGGGCGGAGCATTGCTGGCATAGTAGTGGAATTAGCGAGGTAGGAGCACTAGCGCGGTCTTAGGGAGTTGGTTTTGCGCTTGCGCAAGGCCGAATCCCTTAGACTAGCAGGACTCTGTCGCCCACTTCTATG
>JAITQG010000041.1 GCA_031289015.1 Lactobacillaceae bacterium | reverse complement strand
GCTCGCGGACCTTTCCCCATATTTGCGCCACCCGTTTCCCACGAAATTTATCTTTGCCGGAGAGCCCCAGCCGGCCCAAATTTTACAACAATTTTGACGCTGCAAGCGGCAAACAGCAGAACACCACAAAAAAAGAAAACCACAAATACTAAATTCAGGACAACGCACATAAAGTCACTAAATATTCAGGTAAAAGTGAAGCATCATGTAACTTGTTTTCAAACCAATAAACTATGCTTAATATAAGGCGCAAATTCGCGTAACGACATATTAATTTAATATCTATAACGAGAGGTTAAAATAATGAAAATACATAACTTTGCAAGGGTTAAAAAGTACCTGCGTGGTCTGGCCGGCATGACCCTCATGTTAGGGCAAGTGCCAGTCGCGATGTTGATGACCCAACCAGTGCAAGCGGCTGCAAATACACCCTTAGTCGATGAATTGAAAAACGGACTGATGTATGAGAATGGAGATACCATTACGGTTCCTGCAACGGGAGTCTATTACCTGCAAGCTTGGGGTGGTAAAGGTGGAGATACTACGGGTTATACTGGTGGTAATGGCGGCTACATTGATGTGGCCACCCATTTGCAAGCCGGTGAAACATTAACTGCTGTCGTCAATCAATTTGGTGGCGCGGGTGGAGCAGCCAATCGGTACGGTGCTGGTGGTGCCGGTGGCGGTTTGTCTGCCTTTGAAAAAGATAACGCATATCTCGTTGTCGCAGGTGGTGGTGGTGGGGCTGCCGGAGATGGTGATGAATTCACCCCAATAACTACCGGAAATACCACTGGTGGCGGGGTCGGCGGCGCAATTTTAACTGGCAACGTCCCAGATTCAGGGACTGGTTCGGGTAACAATTATGCTGGCGGTGGCGGCTATGCAACTCAAGCCGATAAATACGGCGCCAATGGGAAAAATGCCTCAACTGGTGGCGCATCCGGCGGCGGTGGTGCTGGCTTTAATGGTGGCGGTGCCGGTAATATTGCTGGAACCCTTGGCAGTGGCGGCTCAGGCGGCGGTGGTAGTAATTGGCCAACCGCCGATTATGCGACCAACGCGGCCGGTGGTGAAGCATGGCTAAAAAATCAGGGTATCAACACTACACACCCTAATGGGGCCGCTAAAATAACCTATATCCAAGACGCGCATGTCGTCCGCTATATGAATTACGCGGGGCTACCCTTGGCAGATCATAACAAAATACTGGTTAATCCTGAAATTGTGATGACTGGAGATGTGCCAGTTGGGCCAACAAGGGAACTATTACCAAGCTATAGCGAGTTTGCGTTTATGAATTGGTCTACAACGGCAACTTTTAGTGATATTTATGATTTCAGCACCCCCATCACAGGTGATTTGAATTTGTACGCAAAATATGGCGAAAAGATCAGAGCTAATATGATTAGCGTAACGGCTGGCAGCACCTATAATGGTCAGGCGCAAAGGCCAACGGTGACGGTTTATTCTAGTCATAGCTTTACTACCTACAGAGAGAACGTAGATTATACAGTTGAATATTTAAATAATATAGATGCCGGCCAAGGGCAAGTCAAGATTACGGCGTTGCTAACTGGTGAGTTACTTGGGGAACAGGTCGCTGATTTCACCATAGCGCCTGGTAAAGCTCCAGCACCACAATTGCCAACGCAAGCTGATTTGGTCGCCGGAACTGATAATGAACAAACCACGGATAGTTTGAAAATTGCAATTTCTGAGGTGCCAACTGGCGCAATGGTCGAATACACCACTGATGACTGGGCAACGATTGCCGAAACGCCAGGTGGTCAGATTGAATTAACTGATTTGACGCCAGGTACCGACTACACCTTCAAAGCACGCGTGAAACTTTCGGGTAATTATAGTTCTGCAACGGAAGCTACCCAAGTTTATACAACCTTGAAGTCGCTTACGCCTGAGATGGTAGCTGTTGTGGATGGTAGTGTCTATGATGGCACGGCCAAGACGCCGGCAACAACCGTGACATTTGGGGATAAAACCTTTGTGGAAAACCAAGACTACACGGTTGATTACGCAGATAATGTTGATGCTGGCACAGCGAGCGTGACGGTGACAGCAGTACCTGGTATTGGATTGTTAGCGGGTACTACAACGCAAACTTTCAACATTCAAAAAGGGCACACAACAAGTCCTACCTTACCAACGCAAGCTGATTTAGTGGCTGGGAAGAATGGTAGTGCGCAGGGTGAAAATTATCTGTTGATCAATCTTGGCGATGCGCTCAAGGGTGCCACGGTTGAATACACAACAGATGGTTGGAAGACTGTACAAGAGACCACGAATGGTGTGATTTTCTTGCTTGGCTTGACCAAGGGGACGCAATATCATTTGCAAGTTCGTGTGCTGGGTGATGCCAATCACGAAACGTCACCTGTAAGTAGTGTGACGTATCAAACGGCAGGTGGTGTGACGCCGATTCCGACACCTACACCGGATCCTGATCCAACACCAACGCCAGGTCCTACACCAGATCCTGGTCCGACTCCTGCGCCAGGGCCTACACCGGATCCAGCTCCAACACCGGGGCCTACCCCAGTACCGACGCCAACGCCAGGGCCAACACCCGCACCTGCAGCCAACGTAACGACTATCGTTGTGCCAAGCAGTACGCCGGTGGCAGCTGCTGGAGTTGCACCAGTTGTGGCGAGCCCCGTGGCCAATGTAGCTGCATCAACAGAGACTGATGAAGCGGTAATTACTAAGCCCGTGCAATCAACGCGGAATGCATCGGCTGCTAAAAAGGCGGCCGCGGCAGACAAGCAAGTTGATCAAGATTCATTTAATCCAATGATTCTTGTTGGGATGATTGCTGTATTATTGCTTGGTAGTGGTGGAGTTTACTACTATCGGAATAAGCGTAAGGTGTAAACAACTAAATAATTAACTAAGTTACATAAACGCCTATTAACTTGGGCGTTTTTTCTTTCGCGGTCTTTTTTTCCCCTTTCCCCCACCAAACCCAAATCCCAACCTCCAGTCGCTCTAGCTCCTTCCGGTTACTAAAACTTCTGCTTATTACTTCTACCACAAAGTTCTACTGCACTTACTTCGCGATAAAATAACAAAAGGAAGTAAGACAGAGCCTTACTTCCTTTTGTGGTCAAATTTACTTAGCGAAAAACTTGTGCCATTGATTGTTGATATGGCTTTTCAAAGTTTCGTTTCCCCAAAATGGTACCTTTACGACTCCGAGGACTCTTTTTTTAGTTACAAAGCCCCAATATCGTGAATCGTTTGATACTGAACGATGATCACCCAAAACAAAATACTTATTAGCAGGAACTTTAACAACTTTGGCATTTTTTTGCCATCCCATATGTTCCCCTAACTCAGCTAAACTAGACCAGTTGCCGATGTTATTGGTTTCGTTTGTAGCAGATTGTTCAGCTTTGGAGATGTAAGATTGATTGATAGCTTTTCCGTTAACCTTTATGACTCCGTTGTTAGCTGAAATTTTGTCACCTGGCACACCAATTACTCTTTTAACATAATCCTTGCTTTTAGTAGCTGCGGGGTCGTCACCGTGAGCATCGAAGACAATAACGCTCCCACGGTGGATTTGACTAGGCCGTAACACAAAGACTTTTTCATTATTAACTAAATTTGGTTGCATGGATGTTCCATCGACTGTTACTAAGGTAAACCAATATGATTTTATTAAAATGGCAATTAGTAAGCCAACGAAAATAGGTATAATCCAAGACATTATCTCGCGAAATTTATGCATCATTAATCCTCTATTCACTATGTATGGATATATGATATCACATTAAACTACGATTTGTAGATTAATGATTAATTTTTCCAAATGATTAGTCATTAAATTAAACTAAGTAATCAAACTCAACTAATTTGGAGTCGTCACACACGCACTGGGTTGAAACATCCGGATTACTCTGCTTATTGTTGTAAAATTTGGGCCGGCTGGGGCTCGGAGCGATCAATTTGTGGGAAAGACAAGGGTGGCCGAATATGGGGAACCGGCGCCCGATATTAAGACCCATAACGGGCATGGCGCAGGGCCGCTCGCGGACCTTTACCCATATTTGCGCCACCCGTTTCCCACAAATTTATCTTTGCCGGAGAGCCCCAGCCGGCCCAAATTTCACAACAATGTTGCCCCCAAAAGGGGCAACCGGCAGTCCCCACCAACCACAGAAAACCAACCCCTAGAAGAATTCAATCGAATACTCACCCTTGTAAGTATCATTAACCGCTAACTTATTAATTGCATACTTATGCGCCAAAACCCCATCAGCATCTGTCGTATCCGCCACACCCCACCAAGGTTCAATCGCAATAAACGGCGCCGCTTTCCCCGCCGGTGTCCAAATTCCCACAAATTTTGCGTTATCCACATGCATCGTTAACCCATGTGCCTCATTTTGATTACTTAATGTCAAATCAGCTGGTTGTTCATCCAATTTTAAAATAATTGCGTCATTATTATAATCAGCATAATCTAACGCCATTGGTTGGGTCGCATCAAAAGTCGTTTCTTGCGTGAAATCCACATATGGTCCGTTAAGAATTTCGCGTAGATAACTTGGCTTAGGACCAACTGCAATTTGATACTCGTCAAATTTAGCTTGATCTGTATTGAACGCTGGATGCCCACCGACTGAAAAATAAATTTCTTGCGTATCAGTATTGGTCACGATATAGCTAATTTTCAACGTGTCTTGCACTAATTCATACAACACATCAAATTGAAATTTTAATGGATAGAAACTCAATGTCGCGTCACTAGCCACTAGTCGCAACCGCGCGGCAATCGGTGTGACTTCAACCACATCAAATTCACTGTCACGTGCAAATCCATGCTGGTTCATGGCATAATCTTGCTCTGCCACCGCATATTGATTATCTTGTAATCGCCCGACAATTGGAAACAAATTAGGTGCATGGCGGCCCCAATATTTGGCGTCGGCTTGCCATACATATTCATAACCACTTTCTAAATCAACGACACTCGCTAATTCGGCCCCGTGTTTTAAAATCGATACTGCTAAGATATCATTTGTTAGTTTTATCGTCATTTTCTTCTCCTCGAAACCGCTTACATTATTGTATTTAGTGTAACAAAAAAGCCCACGTCACTCAAACGCCGACTTGTTAATTTGTACCCCCACATAGACAATCGTTTTACCAAAATTGCCAGCTTGACTAGTAAACATGCTTGGTTTGGGATACACACTTTGCCCAGTTAACCTCGTTGCAATTGCAACCCCCATTTCATCGGCAACTTCAGCGATGGTCTGCCCTTTTGCAACTGCATCACGAACGTCGGGTGCATAACCCACAAAACCCCCATCCTCGCTTGCTTGAATCACAACCGGATAATGGAGCGTATCGACTTTTTTCATACTCATCCCCCTCGTATCCTATTTAGTATATAGGGAAAGTGGGGTTTATTAAATAGTTAATCGAAATCCGCCAAGCTTTTAATCATCAACCGCCCGCGGAAAGAAATTACGATAGGATTCTTGCAGATTTTCACGGGTCACGTGGGTATAAATTTGGGTGGTACTTAAACTACTATGCCCCAATAATTGCTGCACCGTTCTGAGGTCAGCGCCATTATTTAATAGGTCAGTCGCAAACGTGTGGCGAAACATGTGCGCCGTGACATCCTGGGTTAACCCAGCTTTTTTGCCGAGTTGTTTTAACACATATTCAATGCCACTTGGCGTTAACGGATCGCCATTTTTATTGACTAATAAATTATCGTGTACGTGCTTAGCATTGCGCATTAAGGCCGGGCGAATCGTGGCCTCATAGGTTTTTAGCAACGCGACTAGATAATGTCCATACGGTACAATTCGCGTCTTATTTCCCTTACCAGTCACTGAAATAACACGGGCCCCAGCGTCAATTTCAAGGAGTGTGAGCTCAGCAGCTTCTGACACCCGCATCCCCGTGTCATAGAGCATTTCTAAAAGTAATTGATTTCGAATCCCCAACATGGAATCATCCTTGGCGGCGGTTTCAAATAATTTAGTCATTTCTTGTTCGTAAAAATACCGGGGCAGATGCCGGCCAGCCTTACGTAATTGCACGCCCGCAAACGGATTGCTCTCCATAAAATCATTGCGAACTAAGAAGTCATAAAAACTCCGGAGCGCACTGACTTTGCGCGCGATGGTCCGTTGTACGTCTTCATTTTCATAAAGATGGCTCAAAAACACGCGTACATCTAATAAATCAACCGTCACCAGATCACTGGCTTTACCAGTCTCAGCTAGAAACAAGGTGAATTCATTAATGTCTGATAAATACGCACGCACGGTTTGATCAGAGTATTGGCGCTCCACGCGTAAATAATCGTGAAACAATGCAATTTTATTATCCATCGTGCCAACCTCCTGTAATTTTTAAGTCATCATCGTGCTTTAAGGCTAGTACCGCATGCCTTGCCAATAAAGCAATTCATTTTCTGCATCATTAATCCTAGCTAGTAAATCTGCAATTTCACCTTGCATATAAGCAATATTAGCTTCTAATTGATAAATATTTTGTTCAACCAGCATTTTATCCATGATTATTACCTCTTTATGATTTTCTTAATTGTAAACCAAAAGGGCCACAACATTCTATCGTTGCAACCCCTTCTTAACTATTTAGCGGTAGTTTTCTTCGTGGCTTTTTCGGGTTTTGGCGTTGTGCCATCTGCCAAGGTATGTTCATTTGGCTTATCCCATGAAACGAAATCACAATCCGGATAGCGTGAACATCCGTAGAACGTCCGCCCCTTCTTGGTCTTGCGTTCAACTACTTGACCGACTTTACACTTTGGACAAGCTAAGCCGATTTCTTCCACGATGGTCTGTGTGTTACGACAATCAGGAAAACGTGAACAAGCAAAGAACTTACCAAAGCGGCCCATTTTAACGAGCATTGGTGCCCCACAGACATCACAATCAAAGCCCGCAAGTTCGTCTTTGATGACAATCTTTTCCATTTCCGTCTCAGCCTTTTCAAGCTCCGTCGCAAATGGTTTGAAGAATTCATCAATAACCTTGACCCATTGTTCATCCCCAGTTTCAACGTTATCCAATTCACTTTCAATTTTAGCCGTGAACTTGATATTAACCACGTCGGGGAAGAATTGGCGCACAGTGTCTTGCACCATGCCCCCCAATTCAGTTGGCACAAACTTCTTGGCATCTATGCGCACGTAATTACGCTTTTGAATCGTTTCGATCGTTGCAGCATATGTTGATGGCCGCCCGACCCCGTTTTCTTCAAGCGCCTTAACCAATGCAGCTTCGGTATACCGGGCTGGCGGCTGCGTGAAGTGTTGTTCGGGGTTGGCGTTGACTAATTGCACCTTATCACCGACATTGAGCTCAGGGAGGACGTTATCTTTCTCCTTGGCTGCTGGGTATGCTTTGGTGAACCCTGGGAACTTAGTCTTTGAACCATTAGCTCTAAACATCACGCCATTTTGTTCGATCGTAACGCGCATTGTGTCCAAGACTTCAGGCGTCATTTGTGAAGCGACAAAGCGTGACCAGATCAATTGATACAACCGGAATTGATCAGGGGTCAACTTGTCTTTGATTGAAGCTGGGGTCCTAAAGACGGACGTTGGTCGAATCGCTTCGTGGGCATCTTGGGCCCCTTCTTGCAACTTGCCTTGTACCGGCCGACTTGACGCATATTCAGCTCCGTATTCTTCATGGATAAAGTGGGCCGCATCATTTTTAGCAATGCTTGAAATTCGCGTTGAGTCAGTACGCATATACGTAATTAACCCAACCGTACCTTCTTTGCCACCCAAATTAATGCCTTCATATAACTGTTGGGCCGCCATCATCGTCTTACGTGTGCGAAAATTCAATTGCGTATTGGCCGTTTGTTGCATGGTTGACGTGGTAAATGGTGGTTGAGCATTGCGCTTGCGTTCTTTGGCTTGCACATCGGTAATGTCAAAATCACCTTTGATATCCAACCGTTGCATAACCTTTTGCACAGTTTCATTATCCGGCAAATCCAGTTTTTGACCGTCAACACCATAAAATACAGACTTGAATTTTTTGGTCGCCTTCTTGAATTCTGAGTCAATTGTCCAGTATTCATCGGGTTCAAAGGCTTGAATCTCGTGTTCTCGATCAATCACCAACCCCAGCGCAACAGATTGCACCCGACCAGCTGATAAGCCTTTTTTAACTTTTTTCCACAAAATTGGGGAAATTGAATAACCCACTAGGCGATCCAAAATCCGGCGGGCTTGTTGCGCATCCACCAAATCCATATTGATCTTGCGTGGGGTTTTAAAAGCATCTTTAACGGCATCCTTGGTGATTTCGTTAAAGACAACCCGATTCTCACCGGATTCCAAATCCAAATCTAAAATGTGTGACAAATGCCAAGCGATTGCTTCACCTTCACGATCCGGGTCGGATGCGAGATACACGTGACTGGCGGCTTTGGCTTCTTTTTTCAAACCTTTGATAATATCGCCTTTACCACGAATGTTGATATATTTTGGTTCATAATCATGCTCAATATCGACCCCCATTTGTGACTTTGGTAAATCACGAATGTGGCCAATACTAGCGACAACCTTATAGTTAGTCCCGAGATACTTTTCAATGGTCTTAGCCTTTGATGGGGACTCCACAATTACTAAATTCTTCTTTTTGGCTGACGTCGCACGTTTCTTGGTTGGCTTCTTAGTCGTTTCTGCCATGCAATCGTCCTCTTTCCTCTATAATATATGTTCTTTGCTAAATTCCTATTCAAACATATACTATACCGTATCTTTTTGATTTGACAAATTTTATCTTAAAGTTTTTATTAAATCCACATACTTTCTGTGCAACTTATGAGCACATCAGCCACCGACAAAACGGGCTTTGCACCGGCGACAATCAAGTCATTACAACCTTTTGAGCGACTTTGATCAATCCGTCCTGGCACGGCCAATACTTCTCGATTATTATCCAAAGCCATTTTAGCTGTAATCAAGGTCCCCGACCGTTGTTTGGCTTCAATCACCAAAACTTGGCGGGCAATTCCTGCAATAATCCGATTGCGTTGAGGAAAATGGTGCTTCAACGGTGGTGTATGTGGTAAATACTCACTTAATAACAACCCATTTCCGGCCACTTCGGCTTGTAAATTGCGAGTTCGTCTGGGATAAACTATCTCTAACCCACTGCCAATCACTCCAATGGTGTCACCATGGGCATCTAAAGTAGCCGCATGCACCAACCCATCGATGCCATTTGCCAACCCCGACACTGTCGTAATCCCCGCGCGCACCAGCTCTGGCACCCAAGCTTTTACAATGTGTTCCCCGTATTCGCTATTTTGACGCGCCCCAATCACGCTCACCGTCATCGTCGTCAGTAACCCTAAATTACCAGCATAAAACAACACGACGGGCGGTTCATCACTTTCTTTGAGTTGCTGGGGATACACATCATCGGCGATTGTTATAAATTGTTGCTTCAACAAATCCGCCAATTGCCCTGCATCCTCACTCGCATGCCACTGCACCACCGCATCGATGCGCGCATCCGCAATTTTACCCACCCGGATAATCAAATCCAGGGATAACGGTAATGGCAGGTCCGGATTTGCACAAAGATAGCGCCAAATTGCGCCCCGACCTTTGATCCCAAGCCCTGGAATCAACATCAAATACAATAAAAAAACACGTTTAGTCATAATCATCCTCCTACTAAGAAGATGCCATCAAACGTGTTTTTTGCTAATTTTAATTTAAATATTTTTTAACTGGCGCAAATGACTTACGATGCAACGGAGTAATCCCCAACTTTTCCATGCCGGCCAAGTGCTCAGCTGTCCCATAGCCGGCATTGCGCGCAAAGCCGTAACCTGGATATTGCACATCGTATTCAGCCATTAGTTGGTCACGATAAACTTTGGCTAAAATACTGGCTGCACCAATACTAATGCTCCGATCATCACCTTTGATGAGTTTGGCTTGTGGCAACGGTGAATCCACCACCATCGCGTCAATTAATAATTCATCAACTGGAGTTTGCAAGCCAGCCAGCGCCTGTTTCATCGCCACGCGTGAAGCTTCGTAAATATTAATTTCATCAATCGTGGCCACCTCGACAATGCCAAACGCATAATCGATTACGCTCGCTTTGATTTTATCAACTAACAAATCTCGCTTAGCACCCGACAACTGCTTTGAATCATGAACTTCAACTAAATCAAACGTATCATCAATCACCACGGCAGCTGCCACGACAGGCCCAGCCAATGGCCCACGCCCGACTTCATCAATGCCGGCGACGATTTTGCCATTCGCCCAAGCCTTTTTTTCAAATTCTAACCGTGCGTTGAAAGCTTGTTTTTGCGCGGCTAATTTGGCTTGCTTATTTGCATAAATGAGCAATAATTTTTGCACACCGAGCCGCGCATCTGTTTGCCACAACGCCAATTCTTCGGCGGAAGGCTGCATGGCTAGGCGTTGTTTAATTTCGCCGATCGTCTGCATCATCAGCCACCACAGTCCCGATATTATCAGCCGGCATTTCAACCGTATATGTGCCTAACTTACCCCGACGCAAATCGAGCAAAACTCGTTCACCACCACGATTATAATCTTCTTTGAAACCTAATTTCTTGGTAATCAACAACAACATATCAACATCTGACAAAGTTTCCCAGCTATCTTCAGCCAAATGATACCGATCTAAAATCGCCGTCGGATTATAATCACGCATAAAGGTTAGCGTAACTAAGGCAATGTCATCAACGTTAATCAATTGATCCTTGATTGCGCCAGTCATCGCCAAGTGTTGGCCAACCCGTTGATCCTCAAACTTAGGCCACAGCACACCTGGCGTATCAAGTAATTCCAGGTTGGTTGGTGTTTTTAGCCATTGTAGCTTCTTGGTTACCCCAGGTCGATCACCGGTAATCGCCACATTTTTCATCACCAAATGATTTAGCAAAGTCGACTTTCCAACGTTTGGAATGCCAGCTACGAGGGCGCGGATCGCTTTGTCCTTAACCCCTTTTTCAGCCAACGCCGCCCACTTCTCTGCCAAAACTAGTTTAGCCGCTTTAGTAATCAATTGAGGCGTCTTATGATCACGTGAATCCAAGGCAATCACCGCTAAACCTTGCGCCCGAAAATAGCGCATCCATTCAGTGGTCCGTTCTTGATCAGCCAAATCAGTTTTGGTCATCACCAGCAACCGTGGCTTATCGCCCAAGACTTGATTGAGTTCTGGATTTCTAGAAGAAAGTGGAATCCGGGCATCAACCAATTCAAACACGATGTCCACGTATTTCATATTTTCGCGCATTTGGCGGAAAGCCTTGGCCATGTGCCCTGGATACCATTGAATTATTTGTCCCATGAGTTGCTCCTTTTTGGTGGTATGTATGCGGTTGACCCGCAAATATTGTTAATCTTCAGCCCGCAAATAACGATTCCACGCCTCGTCAAACACGCTCATGCTGTGTAAATAACTGGCATTTTCTTCCAAATAACGCGAAACTTCATCGAAATTGTCACTTTGTTTTGGAAAGGTTTGATCATAAAAAGCGCTGTTAGCAAACGTGCGCACGGCGTCATAAGTCACGGGGTCGCGCTCAGTCATTAGCCATTGATAAAAGGGTCGCCGCATTATTTTTCATACCCCCCTCGAAAGATAAACTGATTCTTTTGGGGGTTAATCGTAATCGCTTTGACCCGGATGCCTGAAACTTCAGGGGTCTTGCCTAAGTCAATTAAAATCGTTTTAGCTTGGGGATTGACCGTCATCCAATTCGGCAAATCCACCATGCTATCTAACATTTTCATGATGTATGACACCGGTAATGGCAATTGCCCAACAGCAATTGATTTGGCAGTCAACTTGATATTACCTTGCTTGGTGACCGTTGGATCCATGCGAATGCCCAAATCAACATTTTGTCCGAGCATTTTTTGCGTACCAAAAACCATCATGTCTTCAGTGCCCATTTCAAAGCGGATTTTGTTTTTTAACTTGGGGTCATTGTTTAAATATTGTTCCACCAACGCATTCATTTCTTTACGGGTGACACTCACTTCAAACGCCGCATTGCCAAGTTGGGCCTTAGTTTCAGTTTGTTTGTGCCAATCTTGGGGCATAAAAATCAACACAACGCCAAGGATGACGAATAAGACGACCGTCAAGCCCACGCCCGTGAAAATCCCTTGAATGCGCGCATGTGATGGTTTTACATAGCCAGTTTTAACCTTCGTTCGTTGTTGTTGTTGCATTATTTTTTCAACCAGCCCTTCTGATGCTCCATCATTGATTTAACTAACAGCGCACTCATTCGATCATAACCGGAATTGTTTGGATGATAGTAATCTTGATTAGTAATGTAGATATTTTTTGCTTTATTTTTTCCATCAAGAGTCTTTGAGACCACCTTGTTTTTAACGGACCCCGCATTTGCCATATTAGCCGTTTTAACCAACTCATCCCTGGCAGCATCCGTCGTATATTGCCCATACGTCAACGTCTTAAATGTCGACACGTAATACATGTTGGCACGTAAGCCCGCCGTGGTTATATTAACGGCATTATACTTTTGCACGGCATGATTTAATTCTGGCCGATTTGCGAAATAAACGTACAACGGATTGTAATTACCAAACAAGAAAATTGGCGCCTTAGTATTAGTTTGACGCAGATAATTCACCAACTTTTGCAACTTAGTGGTATAGGTAGGAATACTTTTGTTAACGACCTTAGTCACACTCGCTGCATTCTTGGCAAACACCGCATCAAATAACGTCTGTTGTAAATCATTGCCACCAACCGTCATGACGATAACATCTGCTTTATCCAGGGCTTTAACCGCTTTTGGATTCTTTTTTAGCCGTTTTAAAATTTGGTCTGAGCGATCACCTGCTTTACCAAAATTGGCCGTCTTAACTTTGACTTTATACGTGGCCTTAAGCATCGCTGCCGTGCGTTTGGTATAGCCCTGTTGGTTAGTCGTATCGCCGACTCCTTCAGTCAACGAATCCCCAACGGCAACTAAATTAATTGTGGCTTTGCGCTGCTTTTTAGGTAATAAATCACTCGCCTGGACTGTGGGCACAATGAGCATGAAAATCAACAAGCTTAGTACACTTTTAAATATCTTATTCATCGCTGCCCTCCCCAAACTGAATAATTAATTATACACCTTTAATTCTCTAAATAACTAATCCCAAATGCCCCGACACCAGTGTGCGTCGACACAGTTGGTGACGTTTGGCCAACTAAAATTTGGGCATCAGGGAAAATGCTTTGCAATTGCGCTTCAAATGCTGCGGCTTCTTTTGGAATCGCCACGTGGGCAATCCCAATCATCGCAATCCCATTCGGCGCGGCCTGCATTTGTTCGATAATGTGTTGTAAATAGGCCTTGGTTGCTTTACCACCACGCCCCTTTGATTCAACTAAAATTTCACCAGCCACGACATGCGCGCCGATCTTGATCTGCAAGAGCCCACCAATGAAGCCAGTCGCCCGTGAAATTCGTCCACCAGCCACCAAATTATCTAGTGAGGCAACCGTCAAATACAGATGCGTTTTAGCTGCCGTTGCTTTAATGGCGTTGACAATTTGGGCAACTGAATAATCGCCCGCTTGCGCCATTTTAGCTGCTTGCAAGACTTGAAAGGCCAATGAACGGTCAATAAAGGTCGAATCAATCACGGTAATTCGCTTATCATCAACAATCGCCGCAGCTTGGCGAGCGGCGTCAAACGTCCCTGACAAGCCCACAGTTAAGTGAATGCTGATAATCTGGGTCTCAGGACTCTCAGCTAACAAACGCTCATAGACGTCCGTAAACGTCCCAATCGCGGGCGTTGAAGTTTTGGGTAAGGTTTTAGCCGTGGCCATTTTTTCCACGAATTCATCCCGTGAAATCGTCACCGTGTCTTGGTATGAGTGATCATCAATCATCACTGACAATGGCACGATATTGATGTCTAAATCAGCCACTTCAGCTGCAGTTAATAAGGCGGTTGAATCCGTCACAATTTTAATTTGCGTCATTTCATTATCCTTTCAAATCCTTAAAGTGATTCCGGTTCGCGAATCCAAGTCAAAGCTAATGCGCCTTGCCCTAAATGCGTCCCAATTACGGCTCCGATGTATGAAAACTCCACCGGAATTTCAGGATGGCGTTGTTGCAATTCTTGTTGCCAAGCCCGCCCTGCGACTTCATCATTGGCATGAAAAACCGTGGCCCGTAATGGATAATCAACCGTGGCAATTGCTTGATCAAATAAATCTTCCACGGCTTTAAGCGCTTTTTTCATTGACCGGACTTTTTCAAACGGCACAATATGATTCGTGTCATTGTCAAAGGTCAAAATCGGCTTAACCTTTAACATCGTCCCAATGATGGCACCAGCGTTTGATAACCGGCCACCACGCACCAAATTTTGTAAATCATCGACAACAAAATATTCGTCCATGGTCGCCCGCAAAGTATCCAACGTTGCCAAAATAGTATCCAATTCTACCCCGGCTTGCACCATTCCAGCCGCTTTTAAGACCAATTGGCCCATTAAACGCACAGTAATCATTGAATCATAAGCAATCACTTTTAAGCCATCCACAGCGCCATCTAAACTTGCAATATTGTTGACATAGCCCGAAATCGTCGAAGCTAAATGAATCGCAATAATGGTGTCATACCCATCAGCCTTAATTTGTTGGTACAACGCTAGCGTATCACCTAAAGATGGCTGGGACGTCGACGGAAAACTGGTCGACGTTTGTAACATTTCATAAAATTCAGCAGTCGTTAAATCAACGCCTTCACGATAAACCTGATCGTCAAAAATAAACGGGATCGGCTCCACGTAAATGTGATATTTTTCAATCTCAGCTTGCGTCAATGTCGCTGTTGAATCAGTGACAATTGCAATTTTCATAATAATCCTCTATCTAACTCTCTCTTGTTAAACTGTGGCCTTAGTTGGGTTGTCTTTTGGAATGAACATAAACAAAATCAAACCAATGATGAACAACACAATTAATGATCCAGCCGCTGTCTGTGAGCGGCCTGAAATTTGCACAACGATACCGTACAAAGCCGGCCCAATAATCGCTGAAAATTTCCCAAAAATATTAAAGAAACCAAAAAACTCATTGCTGCGTTCTTTGGGGACCAGTTGCCCCAAATATGAACGCGATAAGGCTTGCATCCCGCCTTGGGCCATTCCGACAAAGAACGCCACAATCCAAAATTCCCAAGGGGTTGTGACAAAGAAGGCAAAGGACAAGAGCCCCAAGTAGATAAACATCCCAAAGACCAATACTTTGCGGTTACCAAAGATATCAGCTAACCAACCAAACATTAATGAGAATGGAAAGGCCACTAATTGCACAAATAGCAACACGATGATTAGTTGCCCACTCGGCACGCCAATCGCCAAGGCAAATGATGAGGCCATGGTAAAGATGGTATTCACCCCGTCAATGTAGAAAAAATATGACAGTAAGAACCAAAATACGCGAGGGTGCTTGGGCAATTCTTTAACCGTTGCCCATAACCGCTTGAGTGATTCTTTAACCGGATGTTTAACCACCGCCAATGCATACTTTTGTTCAACGTTTTTAACAAATGGCACCGTAAACCCAGCCCACCAAATTGCCGCAAAGATAAAGGCAAAGACCACTGAAGCATGCGGGCTCATGAAGTTTCTGACGCCAATAAAAATAGCAAATGGGAGTAAACCACCTAAATAACCAAACCCATAACCAGCACTTGAAACCCGATCCATCCGTGAACTATCTGTAACGTCGGTGATAAAGCCGTCATAGAACACATTAGCCGATGAATAACCGACAAATGACAGCACAAATATCGCCAGCAATAACTGCCAATTGGCATCTGGCACAATCGCTAACGCCAACGTCCCGAGAATCCCAATAATGGTGAAACCGTAAAATAATTTACTTTTAAAGCCTTTGTAATCAGCCAACGCTCCTAAAATCGGTGACAAAACCGCACCAAGTAATGTCGCAATCGAATTGGCATAGCCCCAATACGCGGCCGCATGCGTGGCTGAAATGCCGGCTTGCCCAGCAATCGTCGTTAACCAGATTGGTAAGACTGCCGTAACAACAATAATGCCATAAGCTGAATTGGCCCAATCATAGAAAATCCAGCTCCACTCTTGTTTTGTATATTTTTGCATCTCAAATTAACTTTCTTTAAATGCCTGAGTAATTTGCTTACCGGCAACTTGATTTTCAAATTTTAACCCCAGCAAGGCCGCCATCGTTGGGCCCTCATCAGTCAAATTCACATCAAGATTAAGCACTTGTCCAGCCTTAATATCAGGGCCCGCCAAAACTAACGTCGTCGTGTAATTATTGTGACTTGGCAAATACCCATGGGTGCCTTTATAGCGGTCTGGTTCACCAGCTTCTAGCATCTCACTAGTGACTTCTTCAACCACGGCTGGTCGATGGGTTTCATCCGTAAAGTAATACGTATCCTTGGCTTCAATCATAAAACTAGCCTTCGGATCAGCGCCCAGCTCCACTAATTCAGCATGTTCAAAGACGTTTTTCACGCCTTCAACTTGCCGCACAAGCGCTCTAACCGCGTCATGCAGTGAACCATCACGCAGATAAATGTATGTCGCCCCATCCGTGTGTTTGGCCAAAACTTGCCAATCGCGCCGGACACGCCCATTCCGCGTCCCACGTAGCCAGCCTTGTTCTTCAAACAACATGTTCAAATGAATCATCTTGTCCACGTTCAATTGATAATGATCGCCCAATAACATAAAGTCCGCGTCTTCATAAATACCGGCATCTTTAGTCGCTTGCACTAGTTGCCCAACATGCGCATCCAACCGTACCATCGCGTCTAATGCTTGTTGACTACGTACACCATAGCGGTGTCGATGACTATCCATATCAACCAAATGAATCAAGGTCAGATTCGGCTTTTTAGTCACAATGGTATCCACCGCACTAGCTGTAATAAAATTATCTAGCTCCGGTTGGTTAATCCCATCACGTAACTGACCATACTTACGATCCATCGCCAACAAAAACAGCGGTGAACTAGCTTTAAGCGAAGTCGTATATTGATTCGTCCAAATCCGATTAGGAAAGATTTCTGCGATATTCCAATTGATTTTAGCTCCCGCGGTGACGGGCCACAAAAAGGCCGCCGTCGTTAAGCCCTGTTCACGTGCCAAATCATAAACCGTGGGCACCTTAATGTGTTTAGCATACCAATACCAATCCGGCGAAATCCGTTCTGGCTGGATTAAGGTTGCATTGATGATCCCGTGTTTTTTTGGGAATTCCCCAGTAATAATCGACGTGTGGGATGGATAAGTGATTGAGGGATAGACCCCCCGCACTTCTTTCACCCACGTGCCCCGCTCAATAATGGCGGCAATGTTGGGCAAGAATTGTAACCGATCACGCAAATCCGAATAACCCAACGCGTCCAAAGAAATAACCAATGCATGTTTAGCCATGATGTCCCCCGTAAAAATTATTTAGCTAATGACTTATTCAACCGTTTCAATAAAATTTGAATCATCGACTTTTCTTCGTCCGACCACATTTTAAAGACTGAATCACTATAAGCTGCGTGTTGTTGATTCACTTGAGCAAGCACGCGTTGACCGCTATTAGACAATTCATAAATTAATTGGCGCTTATCACGACCAACCGCAACGTGCATGGCTAAATCTTTTTGGACTAACGACCCCAATTGACGCGATAAGGTTGAGTTGTCTAAGCCCATGTCTTTGCTGAGTTTATCTTGGGTATCTAGGCCAGCTTCAACATTGATAAGCAATTGCCATTCCGCAATGGTGATATTGGCATCTTTGGTGATTTTTTTCAAAACTTGTTGATAGGTTTTATCTGTGTCGCGCAAGGCGTCTAATATTGTATTCATAACTTTTCTCAACTTCCAATCGATAAAAAACAATAAACTAATTGTACTACACAAACATAGTGCTTGGTATTAAATAGTGGCAATCTTAGGAATTCGTTTTCAATTCGGATTTTGGGGTGGTTTTCGTTAGTTTGTGGTGGAGTGATGTTTGCCGCTTGCAGCGTCAAAATTGTTGTAAAATTTGGGCCGGCTGGGGCTCTCCGGCAAAGATAAATTTGTGGGAAACGGGTGGCGCAAATATGGGGAAAGGTCCGCAAGCGGCCCTTGCGCCATGCCCGTTGTGGGTCTGAATATCGGGAGCCGGTTCCCCATATTCGGCCACCCTTGTCTTTCCCACAAATTGATCGCTCCGACCCCCAGCCGGCCCAAATTTTACAACAATGAGCACATTTCATCTGATGTTTCTAATTGGTTAATACGTATCCTTCAAACTATGAAACCCTAAGAACTTAAAACTCTTGAATCCACCAAACCAAAACACTTTGCCCTGAAAAGGATGTACTGGGCAACAAAACCAAAATTAAAAAAGGCCCTGATCAAGTCGAGACCTTGAACTTTTTTATGATTTTTATCGGGTGTTACTAAAATTATAATATTCCTGAAGCGATCCGCAATCCAACATTCCCGAATCAACCCAATATTTATTTTCCTCATTTTGTATATTTTGCAGCACATTATTTTTTTGGATTTGTTGATAAGTAATGAAGGTGGTTTCTAACAAACGATTTGTTTTCCAAGGCAAACTTTGCTTTTCAAGAACTTCAAAAGCTATTTTTTCAATAAATTCATCTATTTGATCATTTAAAATTATATTTTCTGTATCAACAGTTTCAGTGGGCATGAAGTTAGTTGCCACATACTTACCTACTACTCTTCCCCCGAGTTGAATTGCATAAAGATGAAGTTGATTTGCAACAGTCATATGTCCATTTGAATTACACGTTGATAAAATAACAATATCCTTACCAACCAACCGTAGTGTATGCGCCCAATCAGCTAATCTATCAATAATGTTTTTCATTTCTCCAGGTATTCCATGCATGTAAACAGGTGCACCCAAAACAATCAAGTCTGCATTAATTATTTTATTTTTTAATTCCTCCAAATCATCATCTACATAACTTGGTAAGTTTGCAGGTAAAACATTGTAAGAATTCAAAGTTGCTAATTCGCACTCCCATGTTTCATCTTGTTTGTTAATAGCTTTAATTAATTTTTTTGCGAAAGTCACAGTATGGCCATCATCATTTCTGCTGCCTATAAATGTAAAGATTTTTTTCATTATATCCCTCTTAATAATACATCTTAATTATATTTGCATTAAATCACGATAATATTCACTATGTTCTTTCAAATATTCATGTTTCCCATGGATTAAAATTTCTCCATTATGCAAAACAAATATATTATCGTAATGTTCAATATGCGACAATCGATGTGACACCACTATTACAGTCGAATTATTAGCAAATAAATTATCCTAAATTTTGAAATAAACTGCACATTTGCGCTATACTAAGTCCCCCTCGTGGTACTCCATATTTTTCTCTAAGGTAAGTTAAATTAATTTTTTGACCAAAATAATTAATTAACATAACAACACACGCCATCCCACACTCAGAATGTTCAAATGCAGCAATAAATTTCATTTTAGCCATACGTTCTGATACCTTTATTAATTTTATTTACATTTTAAGCCAGCTGTGATGGCTGCACTTACAATCCCAGATATAGCTCCTGAAGCCGTTGCCGATACAAGTGTTGCTGAAATAATATTATTAATTTCGACACCAATTGATTGAGTTTTTTCCATCTCGTCTATTGTCAATTCTTCAAATGGTTTACCCACCAACTCATTTTGCTTATTTTGATTCATATTAGCACCTCATTTTTTATTTTTCACACTTAGCAGTTACTGTAACTAATATTGAAACAGCTCTAGACATAACTGCAGAAAAAGCTGCTGATGCTGCAATTGGTGAGATTGAATTTATAGTTTCTCCATTACTACCTAGCATGGTTTCCATCTCTTCAACACTTAACTCTTCGAACGATTGACCAATATAATTATTCATGTCCTCTTGCTTCATATCTAATGTATCCTCCTCAAATTTATTTCTTACATTTCGTTTTTGTCACGGCGGCTGAAATTGTCAGAGTAGCACTTGCAAGTGCAGAGAGTGCCTCTGAAACTTCAATTGTCGAAATTGCAACAACTGTTGGGGTAGAATTAACTATATCTCCTCCCGCACCTTGCATGCGTTCCATTTCTTCAATACTCAACTCTTCAAAGCTTGTTCCGATTAAATTTTTCATTTGATCATTTTTCATTTTATACTCCTATTAAGTCAACATTAATACGTTGTTTTTCAATCTGGTGTTCTGCTTTAATAGCATATATCCAACACCTGCAAGTCCAGTGTAAAGTGTGCAATTTTGTAAATGGCTTAGCTTTAATAATTGATAATTGTTTGTAACTAATTTTCTACCTACCACATCTTGAATTAATTTATCTTTTATTTCCGTCACTTCTGAAAACCTATGTTGTCTATTCTGAATATATTCTTGCAAAGCTAATATGGTCCCAGCATTCCCATGGCACAAGCTATCTCCTACAAAATGCGTATCTTTCAAAACATCTAATAATAAATCAATTACAGTGTCCAATTTGTTTTGAACATCAACATTATCATCAGTATTATTTAATATCTTCACATAAGATGACGCTATCCCCGTCAAGCCATTACACCACCTTTCGTCATTGTTTTTTTCCCGTTGTAATGATTTAACTTCTTCGCTAACCAAATTAATAATTCTAGCTAACACATCCTCATTGGGTTTGGATTTGTATAATAACGAGAGTGCATAGGCAACTCCCGCCCTTCCGTGAGCTTGTCCATCAAATAAAACGTCTATCGATCGTATCTGATTAGCCAATTCAGTAACTAGTAAATCCACCAAGTGCTTGTTTTGTCCATAATGATATAGATTGATATTTTTTGTCAATAAAGTCACGATATTTAATAAACCCACATTACCTGTCAGCCAATCTGATTGGATTACATCTTGGGATTTAATTTTTTCTAAACATTCCCTCAATATGGGTTCAATCACATGTAGATAATCACTTTTAGATGTCAGCTCCATCTCCAAATATATTGGATATAGTAATGAAATTTTAGAATTACTTATATTTAACTGAACCGGTATCTGTTCTTGTGAATCAACCATTTTTTGCATGCACTTTTTATAAATATGATAATATTTAATTTTCTTAGTTGCATCAAATAGTTCTAAAAAAAATACCGCAATACCTGAAAGGCCTTCGTATAATCCAATATCACATAATCCCAATGTGTCGCCACTCGGATCTACTTGAATTACTGGCCAATTAATCTCATTATTTGTTTCAATCGCATTATTCAATATTTCTTCCGCAATTTTTTCTGCTTCATATATATAATCAATTTCATTGCCTGAGTACATGTAACTAGTTCGTTGAAATTCAGTATTTTTATATTTATTGAATTGTGAAAGATATACAATTAATAAATCTTTTTGTTTATCTATAATATCTTTGTTTAACTCACTTATTCGCTCTTTAACCCGGGTCATCCCATCCTTTTTAAAATAATTATGATACTCAACGTTATACCCGTCATATAGATTTCTAGATGATACCGTAGTATTGAACAGCGGGATATCACCCATTAATAGATCACGATACTCACTTTTAATTACATCTTTATTTTTATATGGATATGCCCAAATATTTTGCAGAGTGCATTCTTTTTTTAACATTAGTGTCGAACAGTTAGGATGTTTTAAAAAATCTAGCATTTCGGCATATTTTTGCGTATTTTTAATAATTATTCGTATTTTTTTATCATTAAACCTATTCAATTGTCCTTGATTTGAAAGCAAATCATCTTTGTTGTTTAAGAAAAAATACATCATTTTTTCAAATCCTTGAATGATATTATCGTTGTATTCTTGATAAGACACTTTGAAGTCGCCAATTTTGGGGATATTATTGGCTCCAGGCATGGTCACAGTTTTACTTTCCAGTTTAAATTCGGAAGTATTCATATTAATGTCAAGGGCCACGTAAAAATGTCAGAAAAAGGCCATCCAAAATGTCGTTTTTGGGCCACGTTTTCTGACATTTTTTAGTTAATTTTCTCGAGTTTGAGTTCTGTAAAAATCATTTAAT
>JAITQG010000028.1 GCA_031289015.1 Lactobacillaceae bacterium | reverse complement strand
AATGCAATTAATCATATCCGTGCAAGCACTTCAATTCATAATTACGACAAGGCGTTCGACTTGCATGTATTAGGCACGCCGCCAGCGTTCATCCTGAGCCAGGATCAAACTCTCAATTTTAACGTTTCTTTCATTTTTTCAAATGTAGAAACCTCATTAGGAGCTGTGTCGAGACACAGCTCCGTCAAAAAAGTCTGAGTATAACTCAAATTTTGTTGTGTTTAACCATATGTTAAACGAATTTACTAGCGAATTGACTTCGCAAATGTTTTTGTATTAAGTCCGAAAACTTAATACTCCTATCCATTTGTTCATCGAAACGTTATTCAGTTTTCAAAGATCTATTTTCTATCAGTGTCGCTAAAACAGCAACGGTATCTAATATAGAACATTGTGTGTCACTTGTCAATGTAAAAAGTGAAACAATTTATTTTCATACAGATATCAGCTGTTCAACACAACTTTAATATCATAATGCATTTCATTCCACTATGTCAAGTAAGCAAAAGCCAAATGCATAAACATTTGTCGCTTGCCGTTTACACAACTTTAATAGCATACAAAAAGACAGCCACAATTGCAACTGTCTTTTTAAAACTAATTGATTAAGTTACGATGTCAAAATTAATCTAATTGTGTCACCCCTGACACATCAACGTGTTTCAACAAATCAACTAACCCTTCCGCCCATTTGAAATGCATGCCAGCCATTTCGATTCTTTGGTGATTTAACAAACTCGGATCAACAACTGTAAAAGTATATAAAGAAATTAAATCCTCAGCCGTGTCGCCACGTTTAGTGTGCCAAGCCGCTAATTCACCTAAGCGTAAGTTGTTAGGGTCGATCCCTAAATCAGCTTTGAGACCATGTAAAATTGAACCCAGGGCTGTATCAGTATCATGTCGATGCATTTTGACCGCAAAGAAACTTGAATCAGCTGATTCGTCGGCTACCAAAAAATACGTCTTATCATCTACTACATAAATAATCGTCCCAGCAATCATTGACATAATTATTCCCCCTCGTTACTTATGCTTGTCGCTCGCTAACCGGCTTAAAGCTTCACTAACCATGTTTGGCTTTTGATTGGCAATCGTCTTGAACCCCAAATCGACGTGTTGATTGGTCCAATAGTGATGATGCCGTTTGTTTAAGTGTGGATTGGTGTGGGTGTATTCTAAAACTTCATCATCGCTATCGATTAATGTGCGCCGCGACAATGAAATTTTACCTGAATACTGATCAATGTCTAAAACCATGACCGTGATTTTTTGGCCCACTTGCAGCTCATCACGCACATGATGAATAAACGCTGAACGACATTCAGAAATGTGAATCAAACCTTGCGTTGTTTGATCTAATTGGACAAACGCCCCGTATGGTTGAATCCCCGTGACGGTTCCGTCAACAACATCGCCGACTTCATATGCCATTGCAACTACTCCTTTGGCTTTTACAAAACGAAATTACTTTTCAACTGTAGCCTTGATGATGACCACATCTTCTTTGGGCTTATCAGCATAATCAGTTTTAGTATTCATAATATCTTTAACAACATCGAGGCCTTCTTGCACATGCCCAAAGACTGTATGGCCATATGGCGTCATTGGATTCTTGCCATCCAACCAAGGCGTTCCACCATCTTGGGTGAACCGTTCAACAATCGCTTCTGGATAAAATGCGGCCACCGCTTTCATATCACGGGGTGAAACTTGGGGCGCATTGACAATGAAAAATTGTGAGCCATTGGTGTTTGGCCCCGCATTGGCCATTGAGAGGGCCCCATTCAAATTAAAGACCTCATCTGAGAATTCGTCTGCAAATGGCGCACCCCAAATTGATTCACCACCCATACCTGTGCCAGTTGGATCACCACCTTGCACCATGAAATCCCGAATCACGCGGTGGAAAATAATCCCATCATAATAACCTTGTTCAATTAAACCAACAAAGTTTTCAACCGTCTTTGGAGCTTGTGTTGGGAATAGCTTGATTTTGATTGTGCCCTTATTGGTTTCTAGGACTGCCAATGGACCTTCAACTGCGATTAAGTCAAGTTGTGGTAATGTCATGTTTGATTTCCTCGATTATTAAATATTTTGTTTTTATTATATCACACCTAAAAACCTAGAATTTAGGCGTGGTTTCATGCTACAATGTCATGTACTTAAAAATAGTAAATAAACTTAAGCGAGAAATATAATGGATATTATCAATTTAATAATTGATCTCTTTTTACATCTAGATAAACATTTAGCAGAGTGGGTTGGTATCTTAGGCCCTTGGTCTTATGCACTACTCTTTGCTGTCATCTTTATTGAAACTGGGGCCGTCATTTTACCCTTCTTGCCTGGTGATTCACTATTATTTGCCGCGGGCGCAATTGCCGCCATTCCTGGAAGCACCCTTCATCATTGGCTCTTGATGCTAATTTTTTGGATTGCTGCAGTCGGTGGTGATTCACTAAATTTCTTCTTAGGACGTAAAGTCGGCTTAAAACTAGTTCAACATCCCCTCCTTGGCCGGTTCATTAAGGACAAGCATTTGCAAGAAGCGAATAACTTTTATGAAAAGCATGGCGCAATGGCAATTATTTTGGCACGTTTCTTGCCAATCATCCGAACCCTTGCCCCATTCGTGGCCTCAATTTCTGGTTTCCCTTACAAGCGCTTTGTGACCTTAGATATGATTGCTGCCACAATATGGGTGTTGATTGCCGTTGAAGCTGGTTATTATTTCGGCCGGATTCCATTCATCCAAGAACACTTCTCACTTGTGATTGTCGGCATCTTGTTGGTCACGGCGCTACCAGCGGTTATCACTGCCTTGCGTTCAAGTATCGCCTCTAAAAAAGAAGCTCAAATGGATAAAAGTTAAAGCACAGCAAAAAAGGATTTAGCCGCATGGCTAAATCCTTTTTGTGTGTTTTTTAATCAACGTCACGTTCGTTAGGATCAACGATAACATTGCCGGCTTCAATTTCTTCAAGCGCTTGGCCAATTGACTTGACTGAATCAAAATGCGCCAAAGTCTTGGGAGCACCTTGTTCAAGTTCGTGGGCTCGCTTGGCACCCAAAGCAATCAAACGGTAGCGCGAATTGACACGCTCCAACAAAGTATCAACTGATGGATATAAAATTCCTTTTTCACTCATTGTTCTAACTCCTCTATCATGGCGATATATGCTGGCAAGACACGATCCACCCGGAGGCGTTCGACCTTGACGATATCTTTAATGCGGTTCACAGCAGTGGCGACTTCATCGTTAATCACCGCGTAATCATAATTAGCCATCATCCGAATTTCAGATGCGGCCGTACTAACCCGACGATTGATGACGTCCATTGCTTCGGTTCCCCGTCCAACTAAACGTTCCTTTAGCGCATCTAAGTCTGGTGGGGTCAAGAAAATATAGGCCCCTTCAGGCATCTTTTCTTTGACTTGCAGCGCCCCTTGGACATCAATTTCCAAAAAGGCATCCCGGCCAGAAGCTAAGGTTTGATCGATAAAACTCTTGGGGGTGCCGTAATAATTACCTACATATTCGGCATATTCGAGCATGTTGCCCTCAGCAATGTTTTGTTCGAATTCTTCGCGGGTTACAAAAAAGTAATCCTCACCATCTACTTCACCAGCCCGGGGGCTTCGCGTAGTCATGGAGATGGAATATTGAAAATCAATGTCTGCTTCTTCAAACAAGGCTTTTCTGACAGTACCCTTACCAACACCGGACGGGCCTGAAAGAACGATCAACACACCACGTTTCATGGCCTAACACTCCTTAGCTATTTTTTGCAATTAATTAATAACTTTCATAATACCTTTTTTAGCCTGTTTAGACAATACGTAAAGCACGCCCAACAAAATAATTTCTGGATTTGCCAACACTTGTGCCGTTGTAATGGTTTTTGTTGGTAATCCTAATTCCGCGTGTTTGGTTTGCCCGGCCGCAACGATTGCGTCAATAAACTCAGCTGAAGTATACAGTTTGAATTTATCCAGCTCCAAGCGTTTTGCTAAGCGTTCAATGATGGCTAACCCATATTGACGGTCATCATCGCCCAGTGGCTGTTGGGCCGTCTGTTCTAACCAAAGTTTGAACGCTAACTTCACGGCTGGTTTTTGAACAGCCACGGCAATCGTTGCGGTGACTGGTTCACTAGCCAAAGTCGATATCAATTTGTGCCCTAACCAACTAAAATCGGTGTCTGCAGTTAAAGCGTAATAATACCCAGCATATTCACCCAAGACTTGGCGGGTCCGGATTTCACCCAACCGCGTATACTCACGACTCAAAGCCGGGATAAAATCCAACAACGGACCAAGTGGCCAAGCCGGTTTGATCATATGCACTTCCACATCAGCAGGAACTTTTGCATTCATCAATGAGTTTTCCATGATTGAAACTGCGTAAATAATCTTAGACCCCTGGCGCGCGCTCACAGCGATGGGCACATTATCACTATAACCGCCATCAATGTATTTTTTACCGTTAATTTCCACCGGGTCGACAATCGGATAAAAGGCACTCGACGCCAAAATCCAATCGACTAATTCAGCATTTTTAGTTTGGGGCGTGATGTCAAACACGGTTGCCCGCAGTTTCGGGTACTCAGTGGCCACCAAGGCAAACTTTACCAAGGGTGGTGTCGCTAACTCTTTTGCAACCACTGGCTCTAAAATTTTGCGCAACGAAGCTTTTTGAAAATAATTTCCTCGCAACAAATGATCAGCGATGGTGATACTAAAATCCAAGGTAGTCAACCCGACTTTTTGTGTTTGATAGACCTTTTGCGTGGTCAATGTCGCCCACGTTTCATGCGCTTGCGAGCTATCCAAGTGCAACAATGAAACTCCCATAATGGCTCCAACGGAAACACCTACAATATTATTAGGGACGACATTGTGTTCCATCAACACATCAAAGACCCCGGTCTCAAAGGCACCATGGGCCCCGCCACCACCTAAGACTAAGCCAACTGGGTAAGTGAAGTGTTTTTGGTAACTATTATTGCCAAGTTTTGTGAAGCCATGACTTAATAAGTAGTGCTGATCAGCATAATTGGCCGTCAACTGCACCACCAAATCAGTAATGCGTTGCTGACTAAACCACCGCATCAATTTCTGATAGACATGGTGCCGATTTAAATTATCCCGTTGGATGCTCAACAACAATTTGACTGACTTAGCGTGTTGTTCAAAAAAAACTACGCCATCAACCGCGTCACTTTCATCGTTCAACAACGTTAAGACCGTGACCGCGGGCATGCCAAGTAACCGTTTGTATGCATGGCGGGCTTGCGTGTCATCAGCAAAAAAAGCCAGCGTTTGCACGTATGGTTTTGCGGCTAAATTAAATTGTTTGCTTGTGACAATTCGCATCACCAACCTCCAATGCTACTTGGCTAATAACTCGCGCGCATTTTGCCGGGCTGCTTCGGACAATTCACTGCCTGATAACATTCTCGCGATTTCATCTACGCGCTGGGCTTCAGTTAATGGCGTGACCGTCGTTTCTGTACGATCGCCGTGCACTTGCTTTTCAATGAATAAATGATGGTCAGCCACCGCGGCAACTTGTGGCAAATGGGTAATTGTCAAAACTTGTGACGTCTGGGCGATCGTTGAAATCTTTTCAGCAATCGCTTGAGCCACGCGCCCCGAAACACCAGTATCCACTTCGTCAAAAATAATTGACGTAGCACCTTGTTGCTGTGAAAAAATCGTTTTCATAGCCAGCATCATCCGACTTAATTCGCCACCAGACGCAATTTTAACCAGTGGTTTGGCGGTTTCACCAGGATTGGTTTGAATATAAAACTCAATATTATCCACACCGAATTCTTTGGGTTCATTGCTGTCACCAAAATCAACGGAGAAAACTGCCTTTTCCATGTATAAATCTTTTAATTGCGCATGAATTTGCTTGGTCAAACCAACTGCTGCCGTTTTACGTAACTCGGTTAACGCCGCCGCGAGCGTTTGCACTTTGGTTTCAGCCATCGCTAATGCTTCAGCTAATTCAGCGGCCGTCGTACCATTTTCACGCATCCCCATCAGTTGATTTTCAACTTCAGCTTGGTGGGCCAACACATCTGTGATCGTAGCCCCGTACTTGCGCTCCAATGACCGAATTAGATTCAAGCGCTCATCAACTTCTTGCAACCGGCCTTCATCAAATTCCAAGTTATCGCGAATTGACAAAACATCAGCCGCGGCATCTTGAAGCTCAAAATAAGCCCCCCGCACCCGTTGCGTAATTTCACCATATTGGGGCGTTAGGTCTTCGATGTCTTCTAGTTCATTGACCGCCGTTGAAACCGTCTCTAAACCGTTCCCATCCCAGTCACCAGCCAGGGCTTCATAGGCTTTTGACAAGGCTGATAAAATATCTTGAAAATTCGTCAAAGCTTGATATTCAGCTTCCAGCGTTTCTTCTTCACCATCAATCAATTGCGCATCGGCTAATTCTTTGGCTTGAAATTCCAGCATATCAAAACGTTGCGCCCACTCTTGTTCATTGGCTAGGCGTTGTTGATAAGTATGTTTTAATTGCTTGTATTGTTGATAGGCCACTTGATATTCAGCTAGCTTAGGGGCGATCGTGGCTTGTCCAAATTCATCCAACATACTGCGATGATTTTCGACTTGCATCAAAGCTTGGTGTTCATTTTGCCCATGAATATCAACCAAATGCGCGCCGATATCTTTGAGAATCGCGGTGTTAACTAAAGTCCCGTTTACGCGAATCACATTGCGCCCATTCCGATTTATTTCACGATTAATCAACAGTTGAGCATCATCTAGTTCAATGCCATATTCAGCCAAGACTGGTTTGACATCAGTCAGCTCATCTAGTGTAAATAAGCCTTGTAGCACGGCTTTGTCGGCGCCTTCACGAATGAAATCTTGTGAACTCCGCCCGCCAGTTAAGAGGCCGACTGCATCAATAATAATTGATTTACCAGCCCCAGTTTCACCAGTTAACACCGTCATTTGTGGGTTGAAACTTAAATCCATTTTGGGAATAATTGCAAAGTTTTGAATTGATAATTCTTGTAACATAACCCCTCCTGTCTTGATTAACGCTGCTTACCCTTTCATTTTCAAGAGTTTCGCGGAAAAATCTACGCCCTTACTAGCACTATGCAAAACGACCAGAGCACTCGCATCATCGCCAATCACGCCAAAAATTTCACCAAAGTGCACTTCTTCAATGGCTGCTTTTAGAGCGGGGCCGGTGCCGGGCGCAACTGAAATCATCACCATATTATCTTGGGAAGCAACTTTAGTCGTTGGTTCATGCATAATATTGGCCAATTGCGATAGATAATCCGCCCCGCTCATCATGGCGTACATAAAACCACCTGTTTCAGTCGGGATTTTTACCAATTGCATACTGGCGATATCCCGTGAAATGGTCGCTTGGGTCACATCCCAACCTTGTTCATTTAATAAAGTAACTAAATCTTCTTGTTTTTTAATTTGTTGATCCGTAATTAATTGTTTGATGGCTTGTTGACGGGCTTGTTTATTGCGTGTCATTGTCAGCCTCCTTTCGATGCGCATTTAATTGCGCATGTGCAGCGTTCACCACGGCCTCGCGTTGCGTATCTGCCATGGTTTGCTCCCCACCATCTAATTTCAAGTGCGCAATAAATTCAATATTGCCTGAGCCACCTTTAATGGGTGAAAAGTCCAAGCCAACTATGCTAAAACCGGCTGTTTTGGCATAGTCGGCCACCTTATTGATGACAGTCAAATGCGTACTAGCTTCTTTGACAATGCCATGCTTACCAACTGCCTCGCGCCCCGCTTCGAATTGGGGTTTGATTAACGTGGCTACCGAACCACCAGGCGTTAAAATCGTGGCCAAGGTTGGCAAGATTAGATTCAGCGAGATAAACGAAACATCGATTGTCGCAAATTCAGGTTGACCATGCGTGAAATCAGCTAATTGAGCATACCGAAAATTCGTGTTTTCCATCACGACAACGCGTTCATCCGAGCGTAATTTCCAGGCTAATTGATTTGTCCCTACATCGAGGGCATAGACCAATTTGGCGCCGTTTTGTAAAGCCACATCGGTGAAGCCACCCGTTGATGAACCGATATCGAGCACCGTTTTTCCGGTTGGATCGATCCCAAAGACATGCAACATCTTTTCTAGCTTAAAGCCACCGCGTGACACGTAGGGCATCGGTGCCCCTTTGAGATGCAATTCAATGGTGACCGGGATTTTTTCACCCGCCTTATCCATCCGTTGCTCATTTTCGCCCAAAATTTCACCGGCCATAATGGCACGTTTGGCTTGTTCGCGCGAAGTAAAGAGGCCTTGTTGGACCGCCAATACATCCACTCGTTCTTTTTGAATTCCTGCCATTTAATCCACCATATCCTCAAAATAATCCAAAAAGGCCACTAATGTCGGCAGCTCTGCATTGGTTAATTGCTGGAGTAACTCGATTTGTTGTTCCATAGTTGCGACTTGGGTTTGTAACTCCACTCGTGCCCCGACTTGGCCTAATAAAGCTGGATAACTCTGCTTATCAGCGTTTGCATCTTGTTGTAAATCTAACAAGTCATCTTTAATCTGAAAGGCCAAACCATACGTCATCCCAAAATCCCAAAGCACTTCAATCGCATCAACATTTGTCTTGGCCATGATGCCACCCGCAACAGCCGCATAACCTAATAGCGCACCGGTTTTGCGATAATGAATCGCTTTGGCATCTGCAACAGTAATCTGCTCAGCATCCGTGGCCAACATATCGGCAACTTGACCAGCCACCATCCCATCAGCGCCACTTGCCTGTGCCAGTTGTAACATCAACTCAGCCTTTTGCGCGTCTGATAGGGCATCCGCCGTCCCAAGCCAGCTATATGCCAAGGCTTGGAGGGCATCTCCAGCCAAAATGGCTAAAGCTTCACCATAAACGCGATGCACCGTGGGCTTACCCCGGCGTAAATCATCATCGTCCATGGCCGGTAAATCATCATGAATCAAGCTATACGTGTGGATCAATTCCAAGGCACTCGCGACTTTAATAAAATCCGTATATGGCCCCCTCAAATCCGCCACAACAGCTAATGTCAACAACGGCCGCAAGCGTTTGCCGCCGGTCATCACTGCATATGTCATGGCTTCAGCTAACACTGCGCTTTGACTGGCGGTTTGCATTTCAGTGGTTAACACATGTTCAATTTGGGGCTGAACAATACCCGCAAAGTCAGCTAATTTCATAATTATGCTTCAGCCTTGAAATCAGTGGTTGTCCCATCGTCTGCCACAATCTTGGCCAGACTTTGTTCAGCCGTCTGTAAAGTTTTTTGCAACTCCTTTGACAACTTGGTCCCGGCTTCAAATTGTTCAATGGCTTCTTCGAGGGGCACATCGCCTTTTTCCAAGCGACTAACAATATTTTCTAGGGCTGCTAAATTTTCTTCAAAAGTTTTTTCTGTCATGTTATTATCCGCAAATTAGTTCTTAACTAACTAGCTACCTTTCTGAATGTCTTGCACCGTTGCTGTAATGACGCCATTATCAGCTAACCGAATGTGCAACGTATCATCGACGTTTATGGCCTCAGTCGTTATCACGACCCCCTGCTCATTTGACACCACGCTATAACCGCGTGCTAAAACAGCGAGTGGGCTAACTAAATGTAGACCGTTGACGGCACGCCCAAAACGTTGTTGTTGCTGTTCTAGGATCCGCGTCATCACCGGTTGCATCTGCTGTGACACAATTTGATAGTTGTGCTTAGCATTGTTGGTATAACTAGATATTGCATTAACCAATTGTTGTTGCGCAATATCTAACCGTTGCATCACACCCTCATACAAACGCGCCGAATCCGTTAACACATAACTTTGTTGGACCCGGTGTAAACGCTCGCCCAAGGTTTGCACCCGTCTTTGCATGGCACCCACCATGCGACTCTGCCAATTTTCAATCCCTAACCAAAGATCCGCTAACTTAATCGGCGTGGCCATTTCAGCCGCTGCCGTTGGTGTGGCCGCGCGTTGATCGGCCACAAAATCAGCAATCGTGACGTCGGTTTCATGACCCACGGAACTAATGACCGGCATTGGCATATCAGCTAATTGCTTGGCCAATTGCTCATCGTTAAAGGCCCACAAATCTTCAATCGACCCACCACCGCGGCCAATGATTAAGACATCATAATCAACCTGTGCCACCGCTGTGAGTTGCTTCAAAATACTCGGTACTGCATTAGCCCCTTGAACCACTGCGGGATATAAATAAATTTGGGCAATCGGATATCGCCGTTGCACCGTCGTCATAATATCTTGGATGACGGCACCGCTTGGTGAAGTAATCACGGCAATTTTTTTAGGGAACCGTGGGATGTCGCGTTTGACTTTATCAAATAACCCTTGTGCTTGTAGCTTCTTTTTTAATTGTTCGTATTGCAACGCCAACGCGCCGATTCCATCCGGTTCCATGTGGTCAATAATAATCGAATATGTGCCACTTGGTTCGTACAAATCTAGATGGCCGACTGCATTGACCTTTAAACCTTCTTCTAAAGTAAACGGCAACTTAGCATACGCGCCTTGCCACATAGTTGCGCCAATCACGGCTCCATCATCTTTTAATGAAAAATATTGATGCTTAGGGCGCCGGCGAAAATTGGAAACTTCCCCTGTGAGATAAACTTTTTGCAGGTGTGGATCAGCGGTGAATTTGCGCTTTAAATATTTGGTTAGTGCTGTGACTGTTAAATAATCTGCCATCCGTTCTCCAATGTTATGTCATGGTGTTGTGCTGCTAATTCGACGGTGGTTTGCATCAGAGTGGCGATGGTCATTGGTCCGACCCCACCAGGGACTGGCGTAATCTTACCGACAATTGGCTCAGCTGAAGCAAAGTCAACATCACCCACAATTGTCCCATCGTCCAAGCGGTTAATCCCTACATCAATCACGGTAGCGCCCGCCTTTAAATCTGCACCCTTAACCATTTTTGGAATGCCAGTGCCAACCACTACAATATCTGCGTTTTTCAAGAGCGCTTTCAAAGTGGTCGCATCTGTATGGCTATGTGCCAAAGTCACCGTGGCATTGGCAGCTGTCAAAAGTGCAAACATGGGCTTCCCAACCAAAATTGAACGCCCAATCACTACTGCGTTTTTACCAGCCAAATCCACCTTGGCAGCTTGTAGCAAAGTCATAATCCCTCGTGGCGTGTTGGCGATGGGATAATAGCCACTTCGGCCCGCAAATAGGCGGCCGACATTTTCAGGATGGAAACCATCAACGTCTTTTGCCGGTGCAATGGCTTCTTGGACTTTTTGTTCATTGATTTGCGCTGGCACCGGACTTTGCACCAAAATCGCATCAATCTTAGCATCGTGATTGAGCTCATCAATTTTCGCTAATAAATCAGCCTCTGTCGTATCAACTGGCAAAATAATCGTTTGTGCATCCACACCACTTTTTTGTGCCGCTCGTGACTTGTTGCGGACATAAATTTGGCTAGCTGGATCTTCACCCACTAAAATAACTGCTAAGCCCGGTGTCACACCCTTGGTTTTGAGATATTCTGCTTGGGTTGCGACTTTGGCCCGAACCGCTTGGGCGACTTCTTTTCCATTAATCATTTCTGCCATCTTCACTCCAACTTTCCACTTGACGTACTGCATATTTTTATACATTTCTATGCATAATTTTACCATAATTAAGAAAGGCTGGGGCAAATTTTTAGTTTGTCCCAGCCTAATTTGTTACTTTATTAACCGACTTTATTTTGCCCGATTAATCCAATAGCGATTATATGCCCAGATTGCTAATGAGCCAAAAATAGCAATCGCAATGAAGTCTGCCCCAGTCGCGATGAAACCTTGTTGAAAGACTTTATCGCGATTTTCTCCATAAATCATCATATCGCCTAATGGTGCGATGATTGACCAAGCAATAATGTTAGCAATCAATTGCCAGATATTGAACAACACCAATTTACGTAGCGTCAACACCCCATCAAACAAGCGAATGCGTTGGGTCGCTAACCCCAACAAGATGCCAAATAGCGCGTTGGCAATCACCCATGACCACCAAAAGCTCTGGATGGTTGTGTAGTCGGTTAAAGCGTGGCCAAAAAACGCCACGGCCCCACCAATAATCGGCCCAAAGAGTGCGGTAATAAAGGCTAACCATGGTTGTGACAAACTAACTTCAGTATGCAAAACTCCGGTTGGCAGCGTCAAAAAGCTGGCCAACAAACTAAATATAATGGCCCCTATAAAGATTATGCTGATGGCTTTTACAAAATGTTTCATCTTATTCTTCTCCACCGTCATTAATCACGGTTAATTTCTTTGGGATTGTCGCCCCATCATTGACCTTAGCATAGAGTTGCGTAAACACGTCAGCAAACGTCCCCTCACCAAACACCGCGGGGTGCATCGCCAAATAACGGATTGTCTTAACTTGGTCGACTTCAGTTTTAGTCGGTTGCCCATCGTCGTTAATCCCCACCATGGGCGACATCAAATCTAAGGCCGTCCCTTGGTGTTTCAAACCAAAGGCGTGCCCCAATTCGTGGGTAATCGTATGTTCGGCCTCAGCATCATGAAGGTCTTCAATCTTGCCCAAAGCAACTGGTCCAATAATGCGCCCAGATTTGTAATCTTCGCTTTGAATAATCTTTGATAACCAAACGCTACAGGCTTCTTCGCCCAACCACATCGAATTACCACCCATGGTCGTAATCGCTAATATTCCATCGCCACCTAACGACTTGCGATAGCCAACCATTAACTGGTATTTAGCATCCGCTGGCCAGACATTGACGTCTTGATTATCCGATTGATCAACCGTGTTTTTGCTGACCTTAATCACTTCATGCCCCAACGCCTTATTCCAGACTTTAGCTGAATTAGCAACCCATTCTAACGCTTTATTGTTAGTTTGGCGCATCGCTTCACTAGAAATTACCACCTTCATTTCACCATTGGTATTCAGATCAAATTGAGGCAGGACTGGGATTGCTTCAGCTGCTGTCAGGGTCTGTTTGGCTTCTTTTTGGATGTACGCTTTTTCGTCTTGCAACTCAGCGTGCGCTTTATACATGTTAGTAGTATAACGGATTGCTTGTGGCGCAATTAAAACTAGCACAATGACAATTGCCAAGATTATGCTCAAAGTTTTATTCCATGATAATCGTCTGGGTTTCATCTCATCACCTACTTAATTTAGCTTTTCGCAGATATTTCCATCGCTTCTAAATTTTGATTGATGGTGGCAATTTCTTTGTCAAAAAAGGCCGCAATTTTGGTTTTAACTGAATCTTCGTCATCTAAATAAGCCGCAACAGATGCTGCCAATTCAATGCGCAAGCCAGAATGCGTAACCAATGGGTGCTCAACAAACATATACAAATTGACTTCATTGGCTGGATCGTTAATCAAAATTTTCCCCAATTGACTAGCATAGCGCAAAGGTAAGTTCACCAAATTAGTTTCAATTGCCAAATGAATTGGCTCATCCCCACTAATAATTGTGTCGACACTAACTAATTGCGCTTGCTTGAGTTGGTCGGTCAAAAAATCAAACATCGCATCTAAATTAATGGTTGCTTGGTCAGCGGCTGTCCATTGTTGTTTCACAATGCTTTCAGCTTTCACCGCCGCAATTAAATCATTTCCTGTAATTTGCATTACATACCCTCGTTTCGGTTCTTTTAATCCAGTTTAGCATATTTACCTAGATTTTTTGGGGATTCCCACTTAAAAAACCCAAGCTCAGATTTTAAGCTTGGGTTGCAATTACAAATTACATCATACCTGGCATGCCGCCTTGTGGCATGGCGGGCATGGCATCTTCTTTCGGCAATTCTGCCACTACAGCTTCAGTCGTCAACAACAAAGCTGATACTGAGGCAGCGTTTTGCAAAGCTGAACGCGTTACCTTGGTTGGATCCACGATACCAGCGGCAATCATGTCGACCCATTCATCAGTGGCGGCGTTATAACCAATCCCTGGTTTTTCCGTCTTTAATTTATTAACAATGACTGAACCTTCTAGCCCCGCATTTTCAGCAATTTGGCGAACTGGTTCTTCCAAAGCGCGCTTTACAATATTGATCCCAGTTTGGATATCGCCAGTCTCGCTCAAAGCTTCCACGGCTGAAATGGCATTAACCAAAGCCGTTCCACCACCAGCGACGAAGCCTTCTTCAACCGCAGCTCGAGTCGCATTCAAAGCATCTTCAATTCGATACTTACGCTCTTTTAATTCAGTTTCAGTCGCCGCCCCAACTTTGACCACAGCCACTCCGCCAGCTAACTTAGCCAAGCGTTCTTGTAACTTTTCACGATCAAAGTCAGATGTAGTTTCTGCGATTTGAGTCTTGATTTGAGCCACCCGTTCATCGATGAGCGCCTTATCACCAGCACCTTCAACCACCGTGGTATTGTCCTTGGCAACCGTTACCTTAGCGGCTTGACCAAGTTGAGCCAAGGTCACGTCCTTGAGTGCCAAACCAAGTTCATCCGTGATAACTTGGCCACCTGTCAAGATCGCAATATCTTCAAGTTGGGCCTTGCGTCGATCACCAAAACCAGGCGCCTTAACAGCAACCACATTAAACGTTCCGCGCATCTTGTTTAGAACCAAGGTTGGCAAAGCTTCACCCGTAATGTCATCAGCAATAATCAACATTGCACGACCTTGTTCAACAACTTGTTGCAAAACTGGCAAAATATCTTGAATGTTACCAATCTTTTTATCGGTGATCAAGATATATGGATTGTCCAAAGCGGCTTCCATCTTATCAGTATCGGTCACCATGTATTGTGACATCCAACCACGATCAAATTGCATCCCTTCAACAACTTCAAGGGTCGTTTCGATACCCTTTGATTCTTCAATCGTAATAACGCCGTCGTTACCAACTTTTTCCATCGCTTCAGCAATCAATGCGCCAACTTCTTCGTTAGCAGCTGAGATTGAAGCAATTTGGGCGATTTCGGCTTTCGTTGAGACCGTTTTTGACATTGCATGCAAAGCACTCACTGCGGCTTGGGTGGCCAATTCGATTCCACGCCGTACCCCAACTGGGTTAGCCCCAGCCGTCACGTTTTTAAGACCTTCTTTGATAATCGCTTGTGCCAAGACCGTTGCCGTGGTCGTACCATCACCAGCAATATCATTCGTCTTTGAAGCAACTTCAGCGACCAACTTGGCTCCCATATTTTCAAAGTGATCTTCTAATTCAATTGACTTAGCAATCGTCACCCCATCGTTAGTGATGGTTGGTGCCCCAAAGCTTTGTTCGATGACGACGTTGCGCCCCTTGGGTCCAATGGTCGTCTTAACGGTGTCAGCTAACTTATCCACACCAACTTGCATTTTTGCGCGTGCATCTTCTGAAAACTTTAATTCCTTTGCCATGGTTTCTTATACCTCTTTTTTAGTTGAATGATTTTACAAAACGGCGATGATGTCTTTTTCGTGCAAGACCAAATAATCAACACCTTCGTATTTAACTTCGCTACCGGCGTACTTATCAAACAAAATTTGATCGCCTTCTACAACAGTACTTGGCGCAATTAAATCACCAACCGTTTGAGCTGAGACAGCAATTACGGTACCTTGCACTGACTTTTCTTGCGCATTTGAAGCAAGGACAATCCCACCAATGGTTTGCTCTTCATTTGCTTGAACTTGAATTAAAACACGATCTCCTAAAGGCTTTAACATGAGTGAATCCCTCCAAATATTTTTATTTAGCACTCTAAATTATTAAGTGCTAACAACAAGTTTAATTTTACTCTTTTGATATATTTTTGCAACCGCTAACTTAGTAAAAAAATCAAAAAAGACCAATCCCTAATTTCACATTAGCAATTGGTCAAGCATAGCATTATGCAAGATTAAATTCTTCCAAGGCCATCGACGCTTCTGTCCAAGCTTCTTCCACTTGGGTTAAGGCGTCCGCCACGGTTTGTAACTCAGTATTCAGCTCAGTTAATTTACCCAAATCACTCCCGTTGACAGGGTCATTTAATTGCTCACTCAAGGCCTGTTGCCGCGCAGTTAAGGCATTCATTTCTGCTTCGGCTGCACTTACTTCACGTTCTAATTTACGTTGTTCTTTTTGCCGTTCTTTGCTATCTTGATAGGCATTGCTAGCTGGCGTAGCACTTGGTTCAGCGGTATCTTCAGCCGCGTCTGCAACCACTTGATCCGCCGTCTTTTCCAGATAATAATCATAATCACCATCAAAGAACTTGGTGCCATTTGCACTCAATTCGATAACTTCAGTAGCGACTTCATTGATAAAATAACGATCGTGGGAAACAAAGAAAATCGTCCCATTGTATTCGTTCAACGCAGTTTCCAAGACTTCACGCGAATCGATATCCAAGTGATTCGTCGGTTCGTCTAAAATCAAGAAATTATCTTGATTCATCGACAAAACTGTCAACAACAACCGCGCCTTTTCACCACCTGATAAAGCCGATACTTGCTTATCAACGGTTTCACCTGAAAACATAAATGAGCCCAAAATCGAGCGCACATCTTTTTCAGGCGTCGTCGGATGAATATCCCAGACTGAACTCAACACCGTTTTCTTCGGATCCAACATCGCTTGTTCTTGGTCATAGTACCCGACTGTCACGTTCGCCCCAATTTTAATCGTCCCAGCCAACAACGGCGTCTTACCCAAAATGGTCTTGATGAAGGTTGACTTACCCACCCCGTTTGGCCCAACCAAGGCCACGGCATGTTGCTTCTTAACATCGAGTTCAACATTTTGCGCCAAGATATGCGCACTATCATAGCCTAAACTGACTTCTCGGGCTTGCAAAACTTCATTTCCAGAATCAGCTTTAGCCCGAAACGAAATGTGGGCCACACCAGATTCATTGGCTGGAGCTTCAATGCGTTCCATCTTTTCGAGTTGCTTACGTCGTGATTGAGCACGCTTGGTCGTTGAGGCCCGCACAATATTTCGATTGACGAAATCCTCTAACTTGGCAATTTCTGATTGTTGCTTATCAAACGCTTTTTGCTCGCCTAACAACTTGGCCGTCTTTTGTTCCATATACTTTGAGTAATTCCCAGTATAGTGGTCCAATTGACCGGCATGCATGTCATAAACTTCAGTCGCCACCCGGTCTAAGAAATACCGGTCGTGGGACACCAATAACAGCGCCCCTTTATAGTTTTGCAAATATTGTTCCAACCACGCCAACGTCTTCATGTCCAAATGGTTGGTCGGTTCGTCTAAAATCAACAAATCAGGCGTTTCCAACAGTTGCTTGGCAATCGCTAATCGGGTGCGTTGCCCACCTGACAAAGCGGTCACGGGTTGTTCATAGAAACTCTCATCAAAGCCAAAGCCATGTAGCACCCCACGAATCGTGGCTTCATAACCATAGCCGTTAACTTCATTAAAATCGTGTTGGAGCTGATCGTATTGAGTCAGCAACGTTGTATATTCATCGCTGGCATAATCAGTTGCTTGGGCAATTTGCGCCTCTAATGTCCGCATTTGGCGTTCCATGGCTTGGACACTGGCAAACGCCGTTAACATCTCAGCGTACACATTCAAATCTGATGATAAACCGGCATCTTGAGCCAAATAGGCGAGTTTCAAGCCCTTTTTCATTGAGATGGTCCCTACGTCGGGTTGCGTTTCACCGATAATCATTTTGATCAGCGTTGACTTACCCGCCCCATTGCGCCCGACCAAAGCAATCCGCGACTTATCTTGGACTTGCAGTGAAATATTTTCAAAAAAGGTCACACCACTAAAGCGGCGGGCCACATTACTTGCTTGGAGAATAATCATCGCAAAGCCTCTCTCACCATTAATTTCGTACTCAATTGTAACATAGAAAAAGCGCCGTTATAAATATCAGCGCTAGACAAATTAATTATTCTACAGGTCCACTAAAATTATTAATGAAGTACAAAAGGGTTTGTAATTCGTTAGTCAAATCAACGTTTTGCACTAACACAGTTGAGCTCACATTTAAGCGCAACGGGGTAAAATTCAAAATCCCTTTGATGCCAGCATCTTCTAAGCGACGGGCCAAGGCTTGGGCAACTTCGGCGGGCACCGTCAAAATCGCCACGCCAATCCGTTGATCGCGAATTTGGGCTTCCATATCCTTTAAATCATAAACTGGCACGCCCGATTGAATCGTATTAATGATGGTTGGATCAATATCAAAGGCGGCTGAAATGCGCGCATTTGAATTTTGATGAAAATTAAAATTCAACAGCGCTTGACCCAGATTACCCACCCCAACCAAGGCAACTGAAGCTAAATCATCTTGTTTTAACACGGCTGAAAAGAACGTCAATAAGGATTGGACGTCATAGCCATAGCCCCGCTTACCAAGGGCGCCAAAGTATGAAAAATCACGCCGGATTGTTGCCGCGTCAAATTTCACCGCCTCTGATAATTCAGTAGATGAGATGCGGGTTTTTCCTGATTCTAAAATTAATTTTAAATACCGATAATATATAGGCAAGCGTTTTGCGGTTGCCCGTGGAATTTCATGTTCAGTCATAGGTGCTTCCTTTTAAATTCATTGTCTATGCAATAAAAAAAGCTTGTGAAATATGCACAAACTTATTTTAGCACAGATATTTAGCTTTGTGAATTGATTTACAATCTGGTGCATCAAGCCAGTTTATTCAGCTTTGGGCTTGGGCTTGCCTTTATCCTTATTATGCTTACGTTTTGCTTTCTTTTCTTTGGCAAAGCGATCTTGCCGTGAGACCACTTCAGCGACTGGCTTGGGCGCCCGCCGCGTCGTCACTGTGGCACTTGGTCCTGAGGCGACTTTCGCACTCGCATCAAAAGCTTGGACACTGGTCGTCTTGGCTTTTGGCATGCTTGTGGCTGGCCGGCTACCTGTCGTGCGCTTAGCTTGATACGCTGGCTTGCCAGTTGTTTGGCGGGCTGGGCGCTCAGTGTTATCGCGTTCAATCCCGTGTGTCGTGGCAATTTCTACTTTAACCAAGCGTTTCAAATCACGAAAATCATGGTCATTTCCAAACGTCAACACGAGCCCTTTTTTACCCATACGGCCGGTCCGACCAGCACGGTGGGTATACGTTTCACCATTGCGGGGCAAATCAAAGTTGATGACGGCTGGCAAGTTTGGAATATCCAAACCACGCGCAGCCACGTCAGTCGTCAACAAGAATTGCGCCTTGCCATTACGGAAATTATCGAGTGCTTTGGCCCGTGTTGAGCTTGAATCACCACTCGCCAAAGTCGCCATCGCCACGTGTTCATGGGCTAAGAAACTAGCGGCTGTTTTTAAGCCTTTAGTCGTGTTGAAAAAGACAATCGCTTGGAAATTTTTGCGTGACGCCATTTGCCGCAAGCGCTTATTGCGTTGGTCAGTAGCAGTGGGCCAAAATTCGTGCGTAATCGCGGTAGGCATTGGTACATCACGGACATCAATCCGCTCAAAATCACGATCAAATAAGCCTGCGGGAATGGCCGGATCAACTTCAGTCGCACCAAACATCGCCACTTGGACTTGGGCATCATCGATTTCATCCCAAATTAAATCAATTTGATTAGCAGTTTCATCCCGCAACAACACATCAGCTTCATCGAGAATCAACGTGCGCAAACGTGTTAATTTCAACTTGCGATTATTCACCAATTCAGACACTCGGCCTGGTGTGCCGACAATGATTTCGGGGTGCTTCTTGAGGCTGTCTAATTGGCGCTTCACATTGGCACCACCTGTCAAAGCTAACACCTTCAGATCCAAAAAGCCTGCCCACTCACGCATCACGCGCGTCGTTTGCATCGCGAGTTCTTGGGACGGTGCTAAAATCAAGACTTGTTCACCATCCCCTGGTTGGAGATTAGGCAACAATGGCCACGTAAACGCCAATGTCTTTCCAGTGCCAGTTGGGGCCAAGGCATCAATTGACTGACCCGCCGCAAACTTCTCCATTGTAGCTTCTTGAATGGGCGTGAGGGTCGTAAAACCAACTTGCTCCATGTGATTTTGAAAGATCGGATTCATGTATCCACCTGTTTTTCGTATATTTTGCTTTATTGTAACATGAAAAACGATGTTCATTTCTAAACATCGCTTCTAATTTGTTAATGATCACTCGGAAAAACCACGCCCGCATCTTCGCGAAGTTTGGTTAAGACAGCATTCACTTGTTCGCTCAAAGCCAACAAATCAGTATACGTATTGGCAAGTTCAACTGGTTGCTTGATAATGTCGGCAAATAATTTAGCTTCATCAAGCATCGGATTATCAGCCACTGGGGTCGACAACAATGTGCGCGCACCACGGCCATCATCATATTCAACTTGATTTAACTCAGCGATACTGTCAATCAAAATTGTATCGCGCAAACCGAGAATTTCTGAGTGTTGATATGAGTTAGCACCCTTGCCAAAAATCAACGTTACATCAAAGTTTGTATACCGCAAAATGGCAGTCCCGCGCCCATCAGTGCCATTATTCAATTTTGTGGCAAAGTAGTGTTGACTAACCGGCATCCCAAACAAACGCAAGGCGGCATATAATGGATAAATCCCCAAATCAGCCAAGGCCCCGGCCGCAAATTCGCGATTCAAGACATTCGGATTTTCGCCCGCCAAATACGCATCAAAGCGTGATGAATACTTCTCATAAACAAAAGTCGCCCCCGAAATTTGCTCCATTTCAGCTACCTTAGTCGCCAACGCTTTAAAATTAGGTTGTTGAATATGCCGGGCCGCTTCAAACATGCGCACGCTAGGATGGGCCGTCAACAGTGCTTTAATTTGCGCATATTGCCCTGGATTTTCAAAGGCTGACTTTTCAACAATGATGTGCACATCAGCTTGGATTGCCGCTTTGACTTGCTCAAAATGTAGACTGTTGGGTGAGGCGATATAGAGCACGTCCAACCCACTCGCTAACATATCAGCCAACTCAGTAAAGACCGGCACCTCGCCAAATTGTGCCGCAAAGGTTTGCCCCGATTCCAACCGCCGTGAATAGACGGCTGTCAGCACGTATTCACCAGTTGCGTGGGCTGCTTCAATAAATTGTTGCGTAATCCACGTTGTACCAATTGTCCCCAATTTTAAAGTCATTTCATCACCTCTTTATCCTATTTCATTTATGCTAATATTTGATCGATTTGGGCCAACTCAGCTGCTGAGAAGGCTAAATTATCCAACACGCGTAAATTATCTTCTAACTGACTAACTTTTGACGCCCCAACTAACACACTAGCGACGGTTGGTTGCCGTAAGTTCCACGCCAATGCCATTTCAGCTAGGCTTTGACCACGGTGTTTAGCCAAGTCATTCAACTGACTAACCACGGCCAGAGTCGGCGTAACTTTTTCTTCAGTCAAAAACGGACTCGAGCTGCGATGGGCCCGCGAATCAGCTGGAATCCCGTCCAAATAACGATCCGTCAACAAGCCCTGGGCTAAGGGACTAAACGTAATCGCCCCCAAACCTTCTTGTGCCAAGACATCGGTCAGCCCACCTTCAATCCAGCGATCAAACATATTATAGCGTGGTTGATGGATGATAAATGGCGTCTGCAGGTCTTTAAAAATTTTACTAATCGCCAACGTTTGCTCGGCTGAGTAATTTGATACCCCCACATAGAGCGCTTTACCTTGCCGCACGAGCAAATCAAGCGCTTGGGCTGTCTCTTCTAGCGGTGTATCTGGATCGGGCCGATGATGATAGAAAATATCGACATAATCTAGACCCAAGCGTTGCAGACTTTGGTTACAACTAGCCACGATACTCTTCTTTGACCCCCATTCACCATACGGCCCCGGCCACATGTAATACCCAGCCTTAGATGAAATCACTAATTCATCCCGGTACGGCAATAAATCTTGTTTGAGGATTTGCCCAAAATTTAGTTCGGCGGAACCAGCTGTTGGCCCATAGTTGTTAGCTAAATCAAAATGGGTAATCCCATTGTCAAAGGCGGCTTGGATAATCGCGCGTTGATTAGCTAAATTATCCACGTCGCCAAAATTATGCCACAAACCCAAGGACAAGGCCGAGAGTTTTAAGCCAGAATTACCCACACGATTGTATTGCATTTTATCGTATCGATTCGGATTTGCTTCATACATAATCTTCACTCCTTTATACGTAAGCGGTTACATTAATTGTCAGGGTTCTGCCCCGACTTGTAAAGCACTAACTCGAGAAAATAAGCTAAACCACAAAAAGCCAAGCGAACCCGCTCAGCCTTTAATAGTTGAATAGTTGAATTTTATTCTTCAACAATTTGCACTGTGAAATTAATATGATCTGAATACACTCCAGCATATTGGAATTGGTGAGCACTATCTTGCAATTGCGCGTAAATATTTTTAACTTGGGCGCCTTGTTCACCATCTGCCGTGAATAAAATTTCACCGTTTGGTTCATCATTTATTAAATCATACCGAGGTCCATTATCACCACCCGGCGTTGTTAAAACCCAATGATTAGTCGAACTCTCCGTCACGCTAATCGTGTGCGCTGAGTACGGCAACTTGGGGTAGGCCCCCAGCTCAATCGCCCCTGTCGCTACGGGTGTGTCCTTTGACATACTAAGCGTTGCTGGAATTGTGATCGTATAGCTTGGTTGCACGACATATTTGGTCGTGGTGTCGCCTAAATCACCTTGCCAAATATACGTGTCAGTCGTCCCTAAGGCTTTATTCATCACAATTTCGTTGGCAACATACTCATAATCACCAATCGGACTCAAATCAGAACCACCCGTCTTATGTAACCACTTAGTCGAATTAACTTTCAAATTATAGTTGAACACCGTATCAAGGATTGGATTCCCTAGCCCTGGTTGATTTGGATCAACAAATGTAAACGCTGAGCCAAGGGTTAACTTCCACAATGCGTCTGTACTACCAAACATTAGCGTCATACCATTTGTAGTAGCAACTTTACTCGTATTAAATGAGCTTAAATCTAGGGTTTTTAAGTTTGTACACTGACAAAACATCCAAAACATAGTAGTTACTTTTGCCGTATTAAACGAACTCAAGTCCAGGCTTGAAACCCCAGACTGATTGAACATATATTTCATAGTCCAAACGTTCTCAGTATTAAATGCCGTTAAATCCAATTTGCTTAGATTACTCGTGCCTTCAAACATCGATTGCATACTCTCAACACTTGAAGTATCAAACCCACTCAAATCCAATGTTGTTAAACTGCTACAATCCATAAACAACCCTTCCATGGTCGTTACTTTGGCCGTCTCAAATGCCGTCAAATCTAAATGCCGTAGCGCAACACACCCATCAAACATATTTCGCATGTTCAACACCTCAGCTGTGTCAAAACCACGCACATTTAAGCTCGTTAATTTACTACATTGTGAAAACATATACTGCATCTGGGTCACCTTGGCAGTATCAAATGTGTTTAAGTTAAGGATTTCTAGCTTAGTACAGCCCAAAAACATGCTATCCATATTCGTAACATGTTTGGTATCAAAATTTTGCAACCCCTTAAAATGTTTGAGATTCGTTAGATTGGCAAACAAACTTTGACAATTAACTGGGGCTATCACTTTATCAGCACTATTTGATTCACTCACAAACACAATTGTTTCAGCTGTTGATACGTTGGCCTTGAATTTGAAGTCTGTTGGAAAATCGCCTGGTTCAACCGTCAACGTTTTCGTAGGTGCATCATATGTCAACACACACTCAGCGGCACTCACTTTGGCTGGCCCACCAGTAAACGACAAATTTGTAAACAACGTAATAGCACCAACTACGGCGACGATTAGCAACAATGCGTGGCCAAGGCGCTGCTTTAAGTTATGTATTTTCATCATAATGGTATCTTTCTATGTATTTAAGTGATTGGTACTGGCGTTGTATTTATCACACCAACCTTAAAGGCCACGGGTTGTGAATAAACGCCACTGTATTTGAAATCCGGTGTTGTTTCAAAGCCGACATTAATTGCCCCAGCGGCTCCACTAGCATGCGCAGTCGCTGCATCAACTAGAATCACGTCGTATCCCGAGGTGAGGCCAATTCGCATATCCGTTGTATTTGAAATTGGTGGATCATTATTGATTTTAACAAGATAATTTACGTCGTCAGTTGCGCCTCCTTTTTCACGTATTATGGATCATCTTACTTATATTTTATGCCGCGGATTTATTTTTATATTGGTGGAATAACACCCCGCTTCAAAATTTTTCATGAATTTATGAGCAACGTAAAGATTTCAAGACTTTTAATACCACCAGACAGCAAAAAAACACCATGCTTGCCAACTGGGCAGTCATGGTGATTCTAATAAACTTAATTCTTCTTGAACACAGTAATTGATTCGATGTGCGTCGTTTGTGGGAATTGATCAATTGGTTGGATTGGGCCAACGATGTGGTAACCATTATCCAAAATTTGGACTGCATCCCGCGCCAACGTGGCTGGGTTACATGATACATACACCAATGTTTCAGGTTGCATCCCCGTAGCCGCATCGATCAACTCAGGCGTCAAGCCCTTGCGTGGTGGATCAACGAAGATTACGTCTGGTTGCATTTCAGCTTCGTGCCATTCAACCATCTTCTCTTCAGACTTACCAAGTTCAAAGTCGACATTGTTAACCTTGTTAATCTTAGCATTGTGCTTAGCGTCAGCAACCGCACCTTCAATCATTTCGACCCCGATGACACTCTTTACTTTGTCAGCGATCGTCAATGAAATCGTACCAATGCCAGAATAGGCATCGATAACTGTTTCGTTACCAGACAATTCAGCCTTGTCAGCCGCCATCTTGTACAACACTTCTGTCGTTTGGGGGTTAACTTGGTAAAATGACATTGGTCCAATTTCAAACGTCTTGTCAAACAATGTGTCGGTGATAAAATTAGCACCCCACAATGTGTTGTTGCGCTTACCCAATATGACATTAGTCTTTTCAGGGTTGACGTTTTGGATGATTGACTTAACTTCAGGCAAAGCGGCCGTGATGTCTTCGATAATCATTTCAGCAGCTGGCAACTTACCACGGCGGGTAACCAACACAACCATCATCTCATGGCTATAATACCCGCGTCGAACCATCACAGTACGAATATCACCAGAATGTTCCAATTCGTTGTAAGGTGCCACGTGATACTTACGCAAGATATCGCGAATCACGATGATTGCCTTATCAATTTCAGGGTCTTGAATATAATAATCTTCAATTGGCACCATGATGTGCGAATTCCGGCGATAGAAGCCAGTTTCAAGCTTGCCATTAACCATCCGCACAGGGACTTGGGCCTTGTTTCGGTATTGGGTTGGGTTTTCCATCCCAATCGTTTCAGCAACTTCAACATCGACGTGAACCTTTTTAAATAATTCAGCGATTTGATTTTGCTTGAACTTCAATTGGGCGGCGTATGTCAAATTAGCCAACGGAGCAATCCCCGTGGTAATTGTCTTCATATCGACGTCTTGGTTGCGATCAGCAGATTCTTTCAACCGCTTGATCACGCGACCAAACGCGAAATTCTTTTGTACTTTCGTCACTCCGACGCGAACTTCTTCGCCCGGAATCGCATCAATCACGAATACTGGGAAGTCTTCAAACTTCACAACACCCATGCCTACGTAGGTCAAATCGACCACTGTTCCATCAAATTCTTGGTTTTTCACCAACGGCGCTTTATTGGCCATATACTTGTTTCTCCTTCTTGGCTTTGCGACAACCACTAAATATTACTTATAAAGTGTAACACGTTCGCCACTAGCGATAAAGCTCTATTTCTAATACAATGGAGCTATAACTTTCACCAATAATTTGAGGATAAAAATATGCCAGAATACATCAGTACCCGTGGCGGAGCACCAACCGTCACCGCCAGCCAAGCCATCATCAATGGGATCGCCCCAGATGGTGGGCTTTACGTACCAAACGCATGGCCCACACTCAACCTTGATTGGGTCCAACTTGCCCAAGCTGATTATCAAACCATCGCCAACCTGGTCTTCACGGCTTTTTTAAGCGACTTCACGCCCGCTGAAATCGATGCGGTCATCAAAGCAGCATACGGTGACCAATGGGATACGCCAACCATCGCACCCCTGCACACAACTGGGGACACCACAATTTTGGAACTATTTCACGGGCCGACTTTAGCCTTTAAAGACGTGGCCTTGCAAGCTTTGCCCCATTTGCTAACCACGGCGGCCAAAAAAGCGCAAATCAAAAACGATATTTTGATTTTAGCGGCGACGTCAGGTGATACCGGCACGGCTGCGATGGCTGGCTTTGGCGATGTTGAGCACACCCAAATCGTGGTCTTCTATCCTGAAGTTGGGGTCAGTGAAATTCAACGCCAACAAATGGTCACTGAGCCCGCAAAAAACGCGCATGTGATTGCCTTGACCGGGAATTTTGACGATGCCCAAACGGCTGTCAAAACCCTCTTTGCTGACACTGAATTAGCCGAACAATTGGCCGACCACAACATTCAATTCTCATCAGCTAACTCAATTAACATTGGCCGCTTGATACCCCAGATCAGTTATTACTTCTATGCCTATGCGCAACTCGTGGCCAACCAAACTATCAAGGCCGGTGATGAAATCGAAATTGTGGTGCCAACTGGGAACTTCGGTAATGTCTTAGCTGCCTACTACGCGCAACAAATCGGTTTGCCAGTGGCGCGCTTTGTCGTGGCATCCAATGAAAACAATGTCTTGACGGATTTCTTTACGACTGGCACTTATGATCGCCGCCGCGAATTCCATGTATCGAGTTCACCAGCGATGGACATCTTGGTTTCAAGCAATTTGGAACGGTTGTTGTACTTTGCCAGTGGTCAAAACAGCGCGTTGATTAAAACGTACATGACTGATTTGGCTGATCAAGGTTTCTACACTTTGGCTGCAACTACCAAGGCCGGCCTCACCCGATTTAACGCTGGATTTGCTTCAAATGATGATACGGCAGCAACAATTAATAATACGTTTAAGCAAGCGGATTATTTGCTCGATCCGCATACCGCTGTTGGGGTGCATGTCGCCCAACAAGTCGGTGCCCCGCTTGGGCAACACCGGCTAATTGCCGCAACGGCCAGCCCCTTCAAGTTCCCACAAACCGTGTTGGCAGCTTTGGAGCAAACACCAAAACATGGCTTTGCGGGCGTTGAACAGTTGGCCCAGGTCACTAACCGCGCTATTCCAAGTCAAATTGCGACCCTATTTGACCAACCCATTTTGCACAAACAAGTGATTAGCGCTGAAGCAATCAAAGCAACCCTCCAAACCGAATTATTCTAGTCAAACAAAGCCGACAATCGTTGATGTGTCGGCTTTTTTTTGTTAAATAAAATATCTTTATTTGTAGCAATATCTAGCAAGCCACGCCTCATCTAGGCATTGGCCGGCATCCTTGTCGATATTGCAATGTCAAAAATACAAAAAATGCTGTGTGAATCAACCGTGATTCACCAGCATTTTTTAAGATATTCTCGCAAGCTAAGAAGCAGAAGCGGCGGTTTCAATCGTAAACGTTACAATGTCCTGGTAAGTCCCTGCATACTTAAACTTATGCGCGTTATCGGTCAACGAAGCAGAAATTGTTTTAACTGTCGCCGGCGCTTCTCCGTCAGCTTCAATCACAAGATCATCTCCGGTCTTCAAATTCACGCCATCTTCTGCAGCAAAGTCGTACTCGGCGCCAGTAGCATCACCGGTTGTGGTCAAATGCCAATTCGTGCTCCCTGATGTTGCTGAAATATGAATAAAGCGTTCCTCATACGGCACTTTGGGATATGCACTCAAAGTAACATTGCCAGTACCCGCCACTGTCGTACTTAGAATCGTGATCGTGGCTGGAATCGTGATGGTGTAGCTTGGTTGAACAATGTATTCAACAGTCGTATTTACATGCCCTTGCCAAATATATGTATCCGATGTACCCAATGCATGGCCGGCCGGAATATCAGCGGCCGCATATTCAACACCTGTTCGCTCATTTAACCACAGGGGTGAACTTACGGTGTCGTTGCGGAAGTTTTGTTGGAAGGGTGTGTTAGGAACCGGATTGGCTAGGTATGTCGTTGTATTAATAATGCACGCAGGCCCAAGTGTAAGCTTCCACAAAGCGGGTGTAGTAAGAAACATACTTACCATATGCGTGACTTTGGATGTGTTAAACCCCCTCAAATCAAGTTGGGTTAAAGCATTACAATTATAGAACATGTAAGCCATGGATACTACTTCGGATGTGTCAAACCCGCTCAAATCAAGTTGGGTTAAACTTGTACAACCATAGAACATGGTATTCATGTTTGTGACTTTGGATGTGTCAAACACGCTCAAATCAAGTTGAGTTAAACTAGTACATTCAGAGAACATGGCATTCATGTCTGTGACTTGGGATGTATCAAGATTTTGCATTCCTTGGAATAGCTTCACATTATATAGGCGATAAAACAAGTTAGTCGAATCCTGAGGAACTACGACTTTACCACTTGTCTCATTACTCGTAAACACAATTGTCTCAGCTGACATAACATTGGATATAGTTCTAAAATTAGTTGGCAATTCACCCCCCGGTCCGACTGTTAATGTTTTTGTACCTGAGTCATAACTCAAAGCACTTTCAGCCGCACTAGCTAAAGTTTGTCCGCCGGTAAACGACCTATTGGTAAACAATGTAATCGCGCCCAGCACGCCTACAAATAACACCAAGGCGCGGACGAGGCGATAACTTAATTTATGTATTTTCATTGCAAAAACCTCCTGACTCTATATGTACTCACCTATATTTTATAACTAGCATTTGTAATAATATCTATCAATGCTGTACCCCCCCCCCCCGAATTTTTTGTGATTCTATGTGCGAAGTATGCTTTTATGGATTTAATTACCTATATATCTCAAAAAAGCAAAAAACCTACAATATTACTACATTTTTCGGCAAAAACGAAGCTCCCCTAAACATCTATATTGGAGCATTTAGGGAAGCTTTGAAACCCAAATTTTTGATGAATATACAGACGAACAGTTTTATGGTCACTTTTAAAACAAAACTAGAAAACTTATAGAGAACAAAGAAGAAATGAATTAATCTTTTTAAACTACCAGCGGTGAATTTTCCGCTAATCAAAAAGCCGTGTGAAGGCAACGCCTCACACGGATTTTTCTATTCAAACACACTTTGATAACTCGCACGTACCGCTTGTTCGGCAACTCCGGGCTGAATTCCAAGCATGAATGCACTTAACGACTTACGAATTCCTGTTATCCTTTATTTTCTGGCAAAATAAAATAGTCCCAATGAAACTAATAATAAAAGACCACTCTCAATGGTTTTTAAATGAAACCCCAAATCTCTATTAAATAAAGTTAATGCCAATATTAATATTGCCAAAACTGTACACAGCACTCTTTTAAACATACATATATTTCTCAACTTTCTAGTTGCCCTACAAATACCCGTTTATCAGTGACAACATTAAACAATTTATTTACTCCCCAATTAATCACTAGAACCGACGCAACAAATATTATTAAAGATAAAGTAATCGATAAAAACGGATTAATGTACCCTGCAAAAGCAAATACTAGTAAGATGAAAATCCCACTATCCATTAATTTACTAGCCATTGTTGCTAATTTCCACAAACCACCCTGATCTATATTTTGAGTTAATTTTATATTTTCCTGGTGCACAACCGGATAAGCTACCGATGGATAGAGTAAAAATCCCGGATAGATGATTAACATAATCACGATTAATAACGTGATTATTCCCACGTAAATATAATTATGAATGGAAATCACGATTATAATATATTTTATAATCGTACTAGGCAGCATGTACATTCGTATTATATTTAATTTTATTCTTACCACGCTTTTTAATGAATTGTCTGCCAAAATATATAATTCAGTTATTCGACCACTCGAATCAAAAGAAAAGATTTCTGGAAACGCACCCACACAGCTCCCCATAGCTTCCTTGATGTGCAAGCCTAGCTGTAAAATCAAAATCCATTTGATATAGTCATTCGCATAAAAACCAGTATTTAATCCGATCAGTGCCCCGAACTGTGCCCACATAGACCACGTCCCCATAAAAACAGGAATTCCAAAATCACTGGTTGGAATGCGGATTCCTATGTCAATAAGAATGGAGGACAACGATTTCTGACGTCGCTGTTTTGAAGCGGGTAAAATATTTTCATTGTACAAATCAGATAGCGTGTACTTCGCTATTGGTATCGTCACTAAAGCCAAAAAAATACTAATAGATAAAACACTTACCAATAATTCGATCAAACTAAAATTGTTAAATTTAATTGCTTTAACTACCAAGTTACCTATAAAAGTGTTCGGGCCAAATAAGTTATCCAATAACGAAATAATCATTTGCTTGGCATTGATAACTAATTGGTTCCAAACATTAGAGGCATTACTTTTCTTTATATCGAATACAATAGTATTTCCTTTAATTCCTAATATGTGACCTAATTTGAAGGCAACGACATACACTACTATACTCAATAGTATGTGTCTCATTAGTAGGTACATCATTCTTGAAAGCCGCTTCACCTTTGTTGTAAAGTAACCTATTACGTTAGATAGAAATACCGTTGTACTTAGTTTATAAAGCACTAGAATAATTGTAACCATCATTGACATATAAATCGGGATACCCATAATGGTCAAAAAGAAAGAATAAATTATAAAATACCCAAATATATAGTTTGTAAGTTGAAATGACAATCCTTCTAGGTTGCTATAAAAATTTGCTTGCGCTTTTGTTAATGGTGTCCCGTATATTAAAAATTCATGATTTCGAGACGAAAATGCACTCCATTGCCAGGCATCTTTAGCCAGTCCTAAATCAGGTATTAAAGATAGGATGATTAAGACAGTCGCTATGTCAGAAGTTGTATTTGTGCCAATAAAATGAACAAAAAAAATATAACATAGATATAAAACAACTATTACAAATGCCGTAATAAATAAATTAGTAAATAAAAGCAAACCCAATGCATCACTTTTATCTAATCGTGAAAATATTTTTGTCCGCGAATAAAATTCGCGATATCGATTAACTAATTTCCACCTGAGCCAAAAAAATATTTTTTTTATATTCATCTTGTTTATTCCTAACCATGGTTTAACACTTGAATCAAAACTGGCGTCAAATATGCCTCACATATCGCGGATATACCTATTAAAATATACACAATTAATATTTTTGTACGCACTCTTTTCCAAAAATTGCTAAATGGTTCAGTATATGAATATACACAAAAAGTCCCTATCCAGGTTGCCAAGATCATTGCTGGAATTTCAAACAAACCGTGGCTCATTCTTAAAGTAATATCCAAAAGCGCAAGACCATTATACATAGAAACCCCTACGAATATTCCTATGACAACTGCCTGCGATACAAGAAACACGGGAGCAATTATGCCGAATATAAACACACTAATTAGCGGAACAAGCAATAATAATCCATTATGTACAAAATATACAAAAAATCCATGCAACCCAACATTATCAGATCTTATATTTGTTACAGTATGAAAATTGAAATTAATCCCAGTGTATATTCCGATCAGTACAGATATAATAAAAACTCCAATTAGAACGATTATTCGTATTAATGTTGCTTTATTTTTCATATTCACCATCGCTCATATTATTAATATAATATTCTTCTATATTTTCGCTATTGCTTTCTTTGAGCATTTTATCAATATCAGGAACATCGATGATTTTGTTTTCTTTTAGCAAAAATAATCTATTCACATTTTTAGCCAATATTCCTAATTGATGCGTAGAATAGATTACCGTACCGCCTTTTTGTGCAAAATATTCAATAAATTTCAGTACATTTGTCGCAGAAACAAAGTCCAGGCCATTTAAGGGTTCATCTAATATAATAATTTTTGGATGATGGATCATCGCTGTTAAGATTGAAATTTTCTTTTTCATACCAAACGAATAATTGATCAGATATTCATCAAGCTGATCATGCAGCCCAAGTTTAATGCTTAAGGAATCAATTTCTTCCCAATTTGTTTTTATAGACCACATACTAGATATGAATTTAAGAAATTCATATCCTGTCAGCATTTCTAAAATGTATGGTGAATCTGGAACAAAGCCAATATTTTGTTTATACTTAGCCTCATCTATTTTGAGACTAGTACCAAAAGAACTAACTTCGCCTGAAGAAATATTTTTCAACCCCACCAGTGCTTTAAAAAGTGTTGTTTTACCTGCTCCATTTTCACCAATAATACCAATTATATCGCCCGGCATTGAGGTAAACGATACACTATCAATAATTACATTTTCACCATACTTTAAAGTCAAGTTATCAATTTGAATTGTTTTTTTTGTCATTATTAATTATCCTAAAAATCCTAATAAAATATTTACCGTCAACAGTATGAGACATATACCTATTTGAATACCTTTTGATAAGTTAGTTTTATAAACATTTTTTATCGAAAATAAAATCAAGATAATGAACCAGACGAAAAAAATATTGATTTCTGATAAAGCAGTTAAAATAAATTGGTTATTAATTCCAAAATAATGAACTATATATGCAGCGGAGAGTGGACCTATAGTCGTCTGCGAATTCGAATGCATTATATTAGTTACAATTTTGATAATACTTTCAAATAAAAATGGTAAACAAGCTAAAACTATCGTGCCAAAAATATTTTGGGTACTTAACTCCCATCTAAAAATGTACTTACCAACAATATATAAAACTACCGTATATATTAAAATTGTGACGATAATAGTGATAATGGATAAAACAAAAAATAATAAAAATGATAAAACCACAATTGCAGGGAGTACTTTAGTTGATCCAATAAAACTAGTAGCAGAATAGTGATCCAAAAAGAATCTCCCACCACAAATAAATATTGTTAGTAAAATTATCAGATTATACAATATTAAGTTCTTGGTTAATTTAACATTACTAATTTCTGAATCTGTCCGTCCACAATGACCAAAAGCAAATAATATCTGCTTAAAAAAATTCATTTATTGTCCTCCCCAATAAATAAAAACTGAAAAATTTCTTACATCTGTGAATGTCATCAACAGTTATCAGAAGTTTTTCAGTTCAAAAAGATTTATATTCAAATCTTTTTACCACGCAATGGCAGCTGCTTTTCCTGAGTTCTTCACAATTAATTCAGCTGTTGCAAGTGCCGCCTTTGTTGCCCAACCCGGACCAGGAACCAAAGCTAACACCCAACTGGCTAAATTACCGACAGCAATTGCACCAAGAATAGTATTAGCTAACGATTTTGAAATTCCTAACTGATTTACCAATAACATATTTGTTACCTCCCTCCATTATTTTATGATTCAACGAAAAATTGGAAATCAATAGCTTTCAAATCCATCTTCCTAAATCACAAATTAAGAGTATCATTAATTTTAATATTTAAACATTTGTTTTAGTTGACACATGTCAACTAAATTTCTAGAATTAATGACATATATACTTAATATCATGTGCTATAATTACGATATTCAATACTTGTTAATTTGTTTTGTCCAGGGGAGGCATCCATGCAATTCGATAAAAATGACAAACGTGTACTACTCGCGTTTTGTAAAATAGCCAGTTGCTGCTCATCAAAATCCGATTTAACCATGTCAAACATTGCAAAGGAACTTGGTATTTCTAGGCAAGCGCTCCATCACACATACTATACAAACATTGACGAAATAGTTGATGCATTACATTTCTTTGTCAATGAAGATCCAACTAAAAAGTTAAAGGCCTTTGTCGAAAATGGAAAGTCGTATAACGAGGACGCATTTATTAGTTTCCTTGCCGAAGAATTGCTGCCAGAATTCTATGACAAAAAAGAATACATACATTGTTTATTAAATGATTTCACCGATTCATCATGGCGGAATTATTTAGAAAATAGTTACGCCGACATTATTAAACCATACATTTCAACCACTAAACTTAAAACAAACCTAGATTTAGATTTATTAACAAAAATTATTGTATCTGAATTCATAGCCGTTGTTTCCTGTTGGCTAAAACCTAATCAACCTGAAAACTATGCTACTTTTTCCAAAAATTTTATTGTCTTCATGCACCATTCAGCTTTAGATTTATTGAAAACTAACGATTGTACATTTTAATAGAGAATTTCCTCGCTAATCAAAAAACCGTGTGAAGCCTGCGCCTCACACGGTTTTTTCTATTCAAACATACTTTGATAAATTGCACGAACTGCTTGATCGGCAACTTCGGGTTGAATGCCAAGCATAATCGAAATTTCACTTGCCCCTTGATTGACCATCTGCAAGCTAATTCCTTGCGCGCGTAATGGTGTGACAATATCAGTAAAGGCCCCGACCCGATGGCGCATCCCCTCACCCACGACCATGATGATGCCGTAGCTGGGAATCCACTTCAACGTATCCGGCTTAATTTCCTCAGCAATATCGGCCATCATCGCATCGATTTGGTGTTGGGTCATCAGTGATTTGTCAAAAATAATCGTCAAATCATCAATTCCAGATGGCATATGCTCATATGAAATCTGATGGCGTTTTAGAATCGACAAAATCTTCCAAGTAAAGCCAACTTCCTTATTCAACAAGTAGCGATGTAAGTACAACGCCGCAAACCGGTTTGAATTAGCAATCCCCGTGACACTATGCACATTTGCAACCTCAGTTGGTGGCACGATTAACGTCCCCGCTGCACTTGGATCATTGGTGTTTTTTACATTGATGCGAATCCCTCCTTGGATAGCGGGAATAATCGCATCATCATGAAAGACGGCAAAGCCCGCGTATGACAATTCACGCATTTCGTCATACGTCATGCGTTCAATCGCCGCTGGGTGCTCGATGATTTTGGGATCAACGGCATAAATCGCACTCACATCGGTGAAATTTTCATACAAATCGGCATTCACCGCCCGCGCCAAAATTGCTCCTGTGATGTCAGAACCACCGCGAGAAAAGGTCGCAATGTTGCCGGCCTGCGTATAACCAAAGAAACCAGGGAAAATCAAAATTTCATTACCCGTTTCAAGTTGGCTCAATTGCTCATAACTGGCTTCTAACAATGTCGCAGCGCGCGCGACATCATCGACGATCATGCCCGCTTCCTTGGGATCGACAAACCGTGCTGGTGTGCCTAATTGATTAAAGACCGCCGCCACAATTTGCGCATTTAACCACTCACCATGCGCCGCAAATGCTGCATATAGATAATCATATGACGGATAATGTTTTTGCGCCAACTGCTCGATTTGTTTATCAAGCTTGGCCATCACAGCTGCGGGCAATTCAAAATACGACCCAATCGCGTGATAGCGTGCCTTGATCAAACTCACATCTTCACTCGTATCCACATCAGCAATCGTGTGCTTGGCATATTCTAATAAGTGGTCAGTAACTTTCGTATCACCCTTGTGGCGCTTACCAGGGGCTGAGACCACCACGATTTGGCGGTCCGGATCACTGGTCACAATGTCATAAACCTGTTGGATGTGGGCGCCATCAGCGAGTGATGAGCCACCAAACTTAACAACTTTCATATAGTTTCCTCGCTTTAATCGTGTTCAACTAAGAGGCCTTGTTGTGATAATGCTAAGACCTTAATCTCACCATTCAAATTCAAGGCTGCTACGGCTTGATAAAATGCATCAACCCGTTCATTGGGCACCAAGGTCAAAATCGTTGGCCCGGCCCCTGACAAATATGTCCCAGCCAAACCAAGGTCATGCGTCACAGTTCTAATTTTGTGTAATTCTGGCATCAAGGGGGCCCGTGAAATTTCGTGGAACTTATCGAGCTCCATCATTTTCAAAGCGGTATTCCAACGGCCTTGGTTCAAGGTTGCAATCAACACATTACTGATCGCACTTCCTTCGACGGCCGTCCTAAATGGTAACTCAGCCGGTAACGCCTTACGTACTTCGTTAGTCACCATGTGATAGTTGGGCACAAAGACGACCGCTTGATGCGTTTCAAATGGCAAATTCACCGGTGCATGCCAAACTTGCTTATCACTAGGATTGTAATACGCGGCCACCCCACCACCTAATAAGGCTGGGGCGACATTATCTGGATGGCCTTCCATCGTCGCCGCCAGCAACAACTTTTCGTCACTAGTTAATTTAAGTTGCCCGATTTGATTGGCTAATTCAATCCCCGCGATTAACGCCGCTGAAGAAGACCCCAAGCCACGTTCCAAGGGAATCGTTGATTTGACTTCAATCCGATGCGGTGCCAAATCACTCTGGACTGTCAAAGCTTTATTAACAATATAATTATTTTCATCAGTAGGAATTTCTGGTCCATATGGATGAATGACTTCCCATTGGGCGCTCGGCTCAATGATGGTGACCTCTAAACGCCAGTCCAAAGCCAGCCCCATCGAATCAAACCCGGGGCCGAGATTAGCACTCGTCGCTGGTACTGAAATTTTCAACATCGCGTTACCCTCTTAATCTTCTTGCAAAATTTTGTATTCAGATACCAATTCAACACCCTCAGCCGCTTTGATCAATTCGGTCACAGCAGACAATTGGGCATCTGAAGCTGGGTGGGTCAAAATCGTCAAACGTGCAATATCATTGACCGCTGGCGTTTGACTCAAGTCCGTAAAACTAATTTTTGCGTGTGCAAACATACCGGTGATTTGATAAATGGCGCCAGAAACATCCGCAACCTTTAAGACAATAAACCGGCGCCCGATTTGTTGTTCAGGCGTGGCAATTTTGAGGTTTTGGTTGAATGAGTTAAATGGCCGGCTTGGTACGCCCAAAGTCATATCGCGTGCGACAGACGTTAAATCACTCAACACCGAATTTGCCGTGGGTAATTCACCCGCCCCAGGTCCCGCCAAGAGTACTTCTCCAACCGCTTCACCTTTTACCAAAATTGCGTTGTTTTCATTATGAATATTGGCCAATGAGTGCGTGCTTTTGACTAGCATTGGCGCCACTTCTAAGCGCAAATTGGCGTTTTGTTCACCAACTTTACGGGCGATACCTAAGAGCTTGATGGTGTAGCCAAAGCGAGCGGCATCGGCCATATCATCCGCTGAAATTTCTGTAATTCCCCGCACCGCTACATCATGCATCGCTGGTTGCGCACCAAAGGCGAAATTAGCTAAAATAATCAACTTATAAGCCGCATCCATACCGCCCACATCATTAGTTGGATCAGCCTCGGCAAAGCCTAACTCTTGCGCCAATTGCAAGGCAGCCGGATACGACATACCGTCTTGGGCCATCTTGGTCAAAATAAAATTACTCGTGCCATTGATAATCCCGGTAACTTTGGTGATTTCATCGGCCGTAAAACTGTGCACGAGGGTCCGCAAAATGGGGATTCCACCGGCAACCGCAGCTTCATAATACAGGCTCACCCCGTTGTCAGCCGCCAGTTTGATCAATTCTTGCCCACGCGTGGCCATCAAATCTTTATTGGCGGTAATCACGTGTTTTTTGTGGCGCAGGGCTTGTTCAATCACGTTATAGGCTGCCTCTTTACCACCCATCACTTCAACCACGATGGCAATCTCGGGGTTAGTTAAAATATCTTCGGCTTGATCGCTCACCGTAAAAGTCTTTGGCAATCCGCGATCTTTTGTGACATTTTTGACGACTGCATGCTTGACGACGAGGTGACTCCCCGTCCGTTTGGTGATTTGATCCGCATTATCATGGAGGATTTTGACCACCCCACTACCGACTGTGCCTAACCCAAAGAGCCCAATTCCAATTTCTTGCATACCATTCCCTACCCTTTCATCGCCGCATATGTAAACCGTAAATCTTTACTAGTAGATTACCATAAAAAGCGACTAACATATATGCCAATGTCAGCCGCTTTTAATATTATATTCGCCCTTAAATTCTTAAACTAACTGGAGCTTCTTTAAAACGCGGATTTCATTACCCCCAACAATCACCTCGTCGCACAAATCCAAGAAGATACCATGTTCGACCACCCCAACTTGATTAGCTAACCAAGCGGCCAAATTTTCTGGTTCTTCAATTACATCAAGATGCAAATCAATAATCTGATTGCCGTTATCCGTAATCAATGGTGTCCCCTCAGACGTGGTGCGCAGACTTGGATACAAACCTTCCTCCGCAAATAATTGCATTAAGTGTTCCGCCCCATACGCAATCACTTCAACTGGCAACGGGAAGCCCCCTAACGTATCACAAACTTTGGATTCATCAACAATCCAAATATTCTTGCGTGAATTGGCTGCTACAATTTTTTCATATAGCAAAGCGGCCCCCCCGCCTTTAATGCCACGCAATTGTTGATCAACGCGATCCGCCCCGTCAATCGTCAGTTCTATGTAGTCAACTGCATCCACATCGGCCAGCGGAATGCCCAATTCAGTAGCCAATTTTGCGGTCTTGTTGGAAGTCGTCACCCCGGTAATTTGCAACCCCTCAGTTTGCACCCGCCGGCCCAATGCTTCCACAAAGAATCGCACGGTGCTACCAGTTCCCAGGCCAACCACACAATGATTTGGCACTAGTTGCGCGACGTATTCCCCAACTTGTTGTTTTTGTTGTAATGCGTTCATTTGATACCCACCTCGTTTAATTCAGTAAAACGTTTTACGAGTTTTAATTATAACGGAAGTCTGTCGCTTTGTAAACGGTTAAATTTGTTAATTTTGAAAAATAAAAAAGCCAGCTACGTGTAGCTAACTTCAAAATGGATCATTTAGTTGATTCGCGTTTAATCAAACGCACCGGCAACATGGTTTTCTTCAGTGGTGCATCAGGCGTTTGTAAACGTGCTAATACATAATCCAAGGCCAACTCACCAATTTCCCAAACCGGCTGATTCACCGTGGTTAACGCTGGAATGACAAACTCGGCATAATCTGTATCATCATAACCGATGACACTCATATCGTTTGGCACATCCACACCAAGGTTGGCAAACCCGCGCAACAAGCCGATCGCCATTTCATCATTAATCGCAAATACCGCCGTAACCCCAGTCGCCAACACTGCTTGGCTGACTTGAATCCCCCCATGTTTTGACATGTTCGTTTGGATAATCTGCATCGTGTGGGTGCGATCAGCCAGCCAAGCATCCGTAAAGCCTTGCATCCGCAACTCCATATTGTGCGTCAACATCGTGGGTTGCACAATCGCGACTGCCGTATGCTGTTGCTTTGCTAAAAATTCTGCGACAAGTTGGCCGCCTAATAAATCATCGGTTGAAACCATGTCAGTAATCCCAAAATCATCACTTTGATCAAGCATCACAGTCGCAATTCCGCGCATTTTTAAAAAGTGAGCGACGTCAGCCCCGTCTGGTAGCGGCCGGGCCACAATTAAGCCGGTCACGCCACGTTCAACTAAGGTTTCAATCCCTTGTCTGACTTCATTATCAGGCACCGATTGGAAAATCAAATCCACCTGCCCCTGCGCATGTTGTTGAACACTTTGCATCAAATCAGCAAAAAACGGATTGCGTAAACTAGGTACCAAAATCCCGACCAACGGTTTTTGCGTGCCCCGCATCCCCTGCGCATTTTTATTGGGCACATAGCCAAGGTCGCGCTTAGCAGCTAAGACTTTTTTAATCGTCGCAGCTGGAAACCGATCCCCTTTGTTATTTAAAATTTGTGATACGGTCGTCGTCGACACGCCAGCTTCTTCAGCCACGTCGCGAATTGATGTTTTTGCCATAATTTCATCCCATTTCCAAATTCACTCTAACACTATCGTAAATCATTTTACTACTAGTTTCAATCAACAAGCTTGTGCATTAAGGCTTGCCGGACATCTGAGACAAAATACAATGAACCCGTCATGACAATCATGGCCTGTTGATCAGTTGTCAAGGGCAAACTCGCCAAGCCCGCCTGCCAAGTTGAATGCGTTTGAATCGCCACCTCTGGATTCGTCGCAATTAACGTAGCCGGATCCAACATTTCCCGACTGCCCGGTGCCACAAAACCCACGACATGCAGGTTAGCATTGGGCAAAGTCGCCAAGGCCGCCAACATTTGTGAATAATTTTTATCGGCCAATACGCCAAAAAACAACTCAATGTGCCGATCACTAAAATCTCGGCGTAATGTCGCCACCAAAGCTTGAATTCCAGCTTGGTTATGCGCGCCGTCAATAATCAACAAGGGCTGAGTTTTCAGCCGTTCAAAGCGCGCTGGCCACTGCACTTTAGCCAAGGCTTGGCGAATCTGTGCGACCGTCAATGCATGGCCAAAATGTTGACCCACAAGCACAGCCGTTTGAATCGCCACCGCCGCATTATCGACTTGGAAAGCCCCCATCAAATCCAGATAAATATCATTGACAGTGATGTTACCACTAAAATCAAACGTCATGCCCCAAGTCTGGTCTAATCGGATATTGCTAGTTACAAATTGTTTACCATATGCTACCAAGTTGTTTGTTTTAGCCTCAATTACCTGTAAAGCTTCGGTAGGTAATTCGCCAATAATCACCGGTCGGCCAGGCTTGATAATCCCTGCTTTTTGCGTGGCAATTTCGGCCAATGTATTCCCCAACACATGCATGTGATCATATGCCACCGTCGTAATGACCGTCGCGATTTTATCCGTGATGATATTCGTCGTATCCCACGTGCCCCCAATGCCAACTTCTAACACAACTACGTCAACGTGTTGCTCGCTTAAATACACAAACATCAGTGCCGTCAACGTTTCAAATTCGGTCGGTCCACCTTCATCTAATTCAGCGTCCAACCGGGCTAAGATTGGCTCCACGCGTTGCATAATCCGTACCAAATCTGCGTCTGGAATCGGTACCCCATTAATTTGAATGCGTTCGTTAAATCGCATGATAAAGGGCGATGAAAATAAACCTACCCGTAAGCCAGCCGTCGCCAACATTTCATTGACCATCTTAGCCACTGATCCCTTACCGTTGGTACCGGTAATATGCACGTATTCCAATGTCTCTTGTGGATTACCTAACTCAGCAAGCAAACGCGCAATGCGGCTAAAGGTGTTGGTCTTCTTCCATTTTTGCCGGCCGTGAATATAATTTAGCGCGTCATCATAAGTTTCCAGCATGTTTGCATCCTTTCGTTTTGTTTAATAATCTAATTTTAGCACAATAAAACACCGTAACGACTAGGCTACGGTGTTTGTTGACTTACTTAGATTGGCTCTTTGGCGTGTTATTACCGATGTCAGTTAACGGATGTTTTCGACAAACTGTGAAGTAAACTGCTATGCCAGCCATTAACTCAGCAATTGAGACAGCTGAAGCCAGTGGTTGCCAACCCACTTTAGCTGGTTGGTCATTGACTTTAGTCATGGCTCCATCGGGAATACCGCTGGCTTCGATAACCGTTGGATCAGCACTGGTCAATGGCGTTGAAATGTACTTATCAGTTCCCGTCTGCGTATCTGCAGTAGCTGCAGTTGTAGGCGCTGCACTTGCATCTGTCGAGTCACTCGCATTTGTCGTGCTAGCCTCGACGGTTGCTGGCGTCACCACTTGGCTGACAAAGGTTTGCACCGTCTCCAAGACCTGCGTGGCGGCCGTTTCCAACGTGGCCATATCGCCAGTTGTCACCGCGGTATTAACTTGTTGCACGGCCGTCATTAGCGTGGCTGTATCAAGGAGCGCTTCCGCATTGGCTGCAGCTGCCTCACTAGCCATTTGCGCGGCTGCATTGGCCGCTTCAGCAATCGCATCATTGGCTGCACTTTGGGCTACTTGGGCCGCACTTGTGGCGACACTAGCGGCACTGGCAGCAATTGACGTCGCATCACTGGCTACATTAGCTAATGAAGTCGCGGCGGCTGCATATGAGGCAGCGGCACTTGGATTATCATTTGCAACTGCTTGACTAGCCGCAATTGCATACGAACTAGCCGCCGACATGGCACTGGCTGCCTTGGCTGCTTCACTAGTGGCAACCGAGGATGCCGACTGAGCAGTACTGTTAGCAACACTGGCAACTTGAGCGGTTGATGCTAAGGCCGAATCGTTTGCATACGTATTGGCCGCTTGACTGGCCACCGTATTAGCTGCACTAGCGACACTCGCGGCTGATTGAGCCGTCGCCGCATATGAAGCCGCTATTGAAGCCTGGCTAGCATCGGATGCAACGATGTTAGTGGCTGCATCTGCCGCGGCACTCGCATTGGCATCGGCAGTTGATTGGGCTTGGGCATCCGCTAAGGCGCTATTGGCTGCACTAGTGGCCGTTGAAGCCGCATTTTGGGCTTGACTAGCCACCGCGGCTGCACTCGAAGCTGCACTGGCTGCTACACTGGCAACTGTTGCATAGGATTGAGCCGTCGCCGTATCGCCGTTTGCAGCTGCACTTGCCGCCGCGCTGGCCGCAGAACTAGCGGTTGCATCATCAGCATTTGCTAAAGCTGTTGCCGATGAAGCTACGGCAGCTTCCGAAATTGCCGTACTTGCTGCGCTGGCGGCGGTACTTGCAGCGGCCACAATACCACTATCATTTGGATTAGCATCTGCGACACTTGCAGTTGCATCCGCCAAAGATTGCGCAGTGGTAGCACTCGCACTAGCCGTTGAAGTCGCCGCACTAGCCGTGGTTGCTGCGGTATCTGCGGCATTTGCTGAACTTGACGCCGCCTTGGCCGCATCACTAGCTGCCGCGTGTGATTTGGCGTCAGCTGCGGCGGTTGAAGCTACCGCAGCTGCACTCGATGCCGTTGCAGCATCTGTCGTCGCTTGAGCTGCCGCACTAGAAGCCACGGCCGCCGCTGAACTGGCGGTTGAAGCATAAGTTTGGGCATCTGCTAAATCGCCCTTGGCTGCCGCACTTGAAGCGGCGGCAGCAGCTGATTTAGCCGTGGCATCCGCTTGAGATGCGGCTGTTGATGCCAACGCGGCATCACTAGCAGCCGAATTGGCAACACTGGCGGCCGATGTAGCCGTCGTGTTATCACTCGTAATCGCCGCATCACTTGGATATGCCGTTGCAGCTGAACTCGTCGCTTGCGCAGCTGAATCAGCAATCACCGCTGATGACTTAGCCTCACTCGCGGCTGTGCTAGTCGTCGTGGCATCGTTGGCCGTTGAAGTCGCTGTATCACCAGCCGATGTAGCCGCTGCATTAGCTGCACTCTGCATGGCGGCAATTGAAGCAGCAATCGAATTTGCCAACGAATCTGCCGCTGCTGTCGAAGCCGCACTTGAAGCTGTGCTTGCCGCTGTATCAGCCGTTTGTTGGGCGGCTTGGGCAACACTCGCTGCACTGGTGGCGTCACTAGCCGCGGCACTGGCAATTGTTGCATACGACTGGGCTGCTGTCACGTTACCAGCTGCTGCCGCACTTGATGCTTGACTGGCCGCCGAACTAGCTGCAGCATAATCAGCGTTAGCCGTAGCTGTTGCCGATGAAGCTGTATCATTCGCGGTTGAAGCCACCGTCGCAGCTGATGCAGCAACACTAGCAGCGGTTGAAATGGCACTATCGCCCGCATTTTCACTAGCAATACTTGCCGCAGTTGAGGCTGCTACACTGGCATTGGTTTCATCTTGGCTCGTGGCATCACTGGCCGTCGCAGCCAAACCAGCCGCAATACTTGTTGCTTCTGCATCAGTCGTCGCTACCAATGACGCATCACTAGCTGCCGCATGGGCTTGAGCATCCCCTGCCGCCGTGATAGCCGCTGATGCTGCGGTTGAAGCCGTAGCTGCATCCGTAGTTGCTTGGGCCGCCGCACTTGAAGCCACGGCCGCCGCTGAACTAGCGGTACTTGCCAAATTATTAGCCGTTGTTAAATCACCGACAGCCGCCGCACTTGAAGCCGCGCTGGCTGCTGATTTAGCCGTTGAATTTGCCGCTGCCGCCGCACTCTTAGCAACCGCTGCATCACTCGCTGCCGAACTGGCCGCGCTCGCAGCTGAAACCGCCGTGGCATTATCAGACGCAATCGCCGCATCACTTGGATATGCCGTTACCGCTGAACTAGTAATTCCAGCCGCCGCACTCGCCAAATTAGCCGATGACGAGGCTGCACTGGCCGCACTATTTGTCCTCTTAGCATCACTCGCTGTTGATGTGGCTGTTGTGCCCGTTGATCCGGCCGCAGCAGAGGCCGCACTATCAATCGCTGCTTGTGAAGCCGCAACTGAATTAGCACTTTGCGCCGTACTGTTGGCGGTTGAGGCAACTGTGGCCGCACTACTTGCCGTTGAGGTCGCCGTATTGGCCATCGAGGCTGCTTGTGAAGCCGTCGTTGCATACGATTGTGCCAAACTAGTTTGCCCAGCTGAAGCAGCAGTTGAACCAGCTGTATTCGCTGAACTAGCAATTGACGCTGCTGCACTGGCGATTGAACTAGCACTTGAGGCAGTTGATGCCGCACTAGCCGCCTCGTTAGCAGCACTTGAAGCTGTCGAGGCCGCTGTTGAAATCGTTGAATCATTGGCATAGACATTCGCGGTTGACCCAGCTTCACTTGCAGCTGTTGATGCATCCGTACTGTCGCCACTGGCATCACTGGCACTAACCACCGCATTACTTGCTGCAGTCGAAGCGGAACTATTGGCATCACTAGTTGCGAGACTAGCCGCCACATTGGCTGCACTGTTCGCAATACTATCAGCCACCGAAGCCGCCGTTGATGCCGTCATGGCCGTATCAGCCGCACTCGAAGCCGTTGATGCTTGTTCAGAAGCAACGGTCGCATATGAACTAGCCGTTTCCATGTCGCTGGCTGAGGCCGCCGAACTGGCCATCAAATTAGCTGAACTGGCCGCCGTGGCCGCTGAACTGGCTATTGTTTGGGCACTTGAAGCCAGACTACTTTCATTTTGAGCGGTACTTGCTGCACTGGCTGCCGTACTTGCGGCATCAGAAAGTGCCGTATCACTCGCATAATTAGCTGCTTCAGAAGCAACTACTGCGGCTACCTTAGCCGCATCCGCCGCCGCACTCGCTGCGGCACTAGCGGCTGAATTAGCCACGGTAGCTGAACTCTTAGCATAACTACCGGCATCTTTTGCAGCTCCACTTGCAGCATCTTGGGCCGCACTAACGGCCATGGCCGCATCATCAGCGGCAGAAGATGCGTTTGAAGTTGCATCAGCCGCCGCACTCGCTGCAATTGCAGCTTGTGATGCGGCAGTTGACGCATAAGTCGTTGCCGCTGATGAATCACCAGCAGCCGCTGCACTGGCTGCCGCCGATGCTGCGCTCATCGCTGCGCTGGCCGCGGTTTGTGCATCCGTCGCTGCCGTTGTCGCTGCTGCCGCATTTGAAGTGGCACCAGATGCGGCTAATGTTGCGGTGCTATTTTGATCAGCAAGCGATGCATCATCTGCATAGGCGCTGGCTGCTGACTGCGTAATCGCTGCCGCACTAGCCGCCAATGCAGCCGAAGAACTAGCCGCATCGGCCGCCGCTGCTGCTGTCGTGGCATCAGTTGCCGCCGACGAGGCCACATCTTGTGAGCCGCTGGCTGTCATGGCTGCGGCACTATCTGCCGTCGCCATACTTGCTGCGGCACTGCCGGCACTTGTCGCCGTGGCATTGGCCGTCATAGCAATCGCATCTGCTGACGAAGCGGTTGATGCAGCGCTTGACGCTAAGGCCGCCGCATTTGAAGCCGCCGTGGCATATGATGTTGCCGCTGCCGTATCACCGGTTGCGGCCGCCACACTGGCCAAGGCGTAATCTTCATTGGCTTGTGAAGCCGCACTGGCCGCCAACGTGTTAGCACTGGTTGCGACACTAGCGGCTGAACTTGCTAAGGTAGCCGCACTTGACGCCGTTGTGGCTGCCGAGGCTAGGGCCGTATCACTTGGATATGCACTAGCCGCTTTGGCTGCACTCTTGCTTGCTGTTGATGCCGTACTTGCGGCAGTTGTTGCTTCAGTCGCCGTACTGCTTGCAATCGTCGCTGAACTAGTAGCATCACTTGACGCATTACTTGCCGCATAAACAGTGGCAGTATTGGCCGCTGATGCCGCATTACTGTTCGCTGTAATCGCCGCTGCCGCATCGGCAACCGCTTGACTCGCCGCCGTCGTTGCTAAAGCAGCTTCAGAAGCCGCTTGACTCGCATACGATGAAGCGAGCTCTTCGTCACCGACCGCAGCCGCACTTGAAGCATTGGCCTTGTCAATATTGGCCGCTGATGCCGCACTCGACGCAACACTAGCTGCACTTGAAGCATCAGCAGCCGCTGAATCAGCCGCAGCATTGTATGAATTGGCCGCTGAATTAGCTGCCGCAATTTGCGCGTCAGATTGATAGGCATCCGCCGCAGATTGGGCGACCCCTGCAGCCGAACTAGCAATGGTTGATTGTGAAGTGGCTTGACTAGCCGATTCACTTGCATTCGTAGCAAATGAACTGGCCGCCGTGGCCGCACTTGAGGCCACCCCAGCTTGTGAGGCGGCGATACTATCAGCAGTCGCATCAGAAGCTGCATCACTGGCAGCACTTTGCGCGATTGCATTAGCTGCTGATGCTGTTGAATTAGCCGTTGAAGCAGCCACTGCAGCCGAAGCAGCAATTGACGCTGCCGTTGAACCAGCCGTCGCATAAGCACTCGCGATTGCTGTATTGCCAGCCGCAGCCGCAGAACTAGCCAAGGCATCATCGGCAGCTGCCACACTCGCAGCGGATGTCGCTGTTGAAGTGGCTGTTGACGCCGCTGTTGACGCCGTATTGGCCGTTGTAGCCGCACTAATTGCTAAGGAAGCACTAGATTGCAAATCAGCATCCCCAGGATAAGCATTGGCTTGTGAAGCTGCCGTTGAGCCAGCCGTACTTGCGGCAGCTGCTTCACTCGCTGCTGAACTGGCCGCAGCGGATGCAACCATGGCTGAACTAGCTGCGGCTGAATCTGAAACGCTAGCCACCAAGCTTGAAACCGCATTTGTGGCACTTTGCGCGGCAACATTGGCTGTCGACGCCGTTGCATTGGCCGTTGATGCTGTTGCTGTAGCGGTACTTGCCGTCGCAGCAGCCGTACTTGCTGCATCAGCATATGATTTTGCATCTGATAAATTAGTTGCCGCATTTGCTAAGACCGCATATGAATCTGCGACACTTGCAGCACTGCTAGCCGTTGAATTAGCGGTACTTGCAGCCACAGCCGCAGAACTCGCCGTTGATGCGGCGGTTGAAGCAGCGGTGGCGGCACTCGTGATATCGGCGTTATTTGCATATGCACTGGCCGCACCACTCGCTAGACTGGCCGCTGATGAAGCCGCTGATGCATTTGTCGCTGCTTGTGTCGCATCACTGGCGGCGCTATCAGCATTTGTGCTAGCTGTTGAATCAGCATCCTTGGCCGCCGCTTGCACTGCTGCTTGAGCTGCACTCGAGGCAGCCGTTGTCGCAGCCGCTTCGGCCGCAACAACTAAGACCATAGCCCCCGAAGCAGCTGATGAAGCCGCCGTGGCCGCCGAGCTGGCCATATTAGCATATGAAGTTGCATCCGATGAATCGCCTGCTGCCGCTGCAGAAGTCGCTGCACTGGCTGCTGAAGATGCAAGGGCTGCCAGACTAGCTGTTGTTGTACCAGCTGCAGAACCGGCGGCAGCCAAACTTGCGGCCGTTGAAGCAGCTGATGAGGCAGCACTATTGGCGGCACTCACAGCTGAATTATTGGGATAATTAGCCGCTTCAGACGCCGCAATGGCTGCATCTGATTGTGCAGTGGCATTACTTGCTGATGCCGCACTGACCATTGATGCAGTTGCCGTCGCTGTTGAACTAGCAGCACTGGCAGCACTTGAAACGTTGTACATCAAAGTCACTGTGTAGACTGCTCCATCTGCACTAGATCCCGAAATATTGCCAGTATCATCGCTGACAACCGTGTACTTAGTGGCGTCATAATTCCCCGTCGCAGTAAACGCTGAGGCCGTGCCGTAATAATAAACGTTGGCCAAATCTTCGGTCACGGTGTTAATAATTGCGCCGGTTGGATCAACGATATTGATCGTAACTGTCTTGTGCGCCAAAGCCACATCAGCGGTTTGGTTGACCGTATCATTGTTATCAAAATTACCCGCTGCTAATGATGCAGCTGCGGTTGAATCACTAACCGAGAATCCAGCCGCTTCCAAATTAGTCGCCGCGTCACTCAGCGTTGAAGCGCCGTCAACTGTAGTCGATACTGTCCCGGCACTCACCGCACTTGCCGTTGGTCCACTTGTCGTCAAAGTCCCAACGTTACCAGTTGTACTACTTGCCGCATCAGCATCGGTAAACGTCGTTGTTGCCGTTTGGGTATCCGCGGTATACGTCACAGTATGCGTTTGGGCCGCCGTATCGCTTGTAGCATTTCCATTGGCGGTCGAGTCTGTTGCTTGATCAGCTAATGACGTTGCCGTTGAACCATCTAATTGGGCGGTATACCCCGCTTCAACTGGCAAGGCAACGGCTGAGAAATCCGTGCCAGTCGTTGAATTACGTGAGTAGGTCACGGTCGTCGTACCATCTGAATTGGTAACTGATGACGAAGTAAAGCCAGTCATGCTTGGTGCTGTAATCCCAGCTGGATACGTCACCGTCACCGTTTGCGTTTGCACACTGGCCGCCGTCGTGAAGCCAACGGTTTGAATTTGTGAGTCAGTCGTTGCTGTGCCGTTTGAAGTATTATCAAATGTTCCCTTGATAGTTGCGCTCAAGCCATCAGCCGCGATTGAGCCCGTGATGCCTGATCCCGCTGAAGTAGCTGAGAAATAGTAACCGGCTTTAGCTGAAACCGCAGCATTAATCGTTGCCCCAGTCGTCCCATTCACTGGATTAAACGTTTGTGCCCCTGGACCAGTTTCCACGGTTTGCCGCGTTTGCACATCGGCCACATAAGCCACCGTAATCGTGTTCGTCCCATTGGTGACTTCATCATCTGTTAATGGCGTCACTGAAGAAACATGGTACCCCGGAACAGGTGGTGCCGTGTAATTGTTAGTTGCCGAACCGTTAACTGAGACATCGGCCCCAACTTCGGCATTAATGGTTGAATTAGCTAACGTCCCGGCTGGTAGCCCCGTGTAATTAACGGCGACATTGGCAGTTTGGGCCGTATAACTAAAGTTTGAAATTGATCCCGTAGCTGAAGCCGTGATGTCACCGTTTGTTCCAACCAGACCAACGTCCAACGCCGTAACTGTCGACGGTACAACATACGTACCAGTAACACTCGAAGCTGCAGTCGCCGTTGTATTAGATCCTGTATATGTGTTATACGTAATCGTCCATGTGACAGTGCGTGTTGACGGATTATATGACATCGTAATGTAATTATTAGTTGTGCCGTCAGTCCCGACTGCAGCCCCACCAGTATTTGTGGCGCCAATGCCCAAAATACCACCGTATTGATTAGTCGTTCCTGATTGGTTCCCCATTGTTTGGGTGCCACTAGCGTCAGTTGACCATCCACCAACTGAAATACCATCCTTTGAGGCGCTATCCAAAGTGTTGTTGTTATAAGCATCAACCCCGACAGCAAGTTCGTTGGGTTCCCCAGCAATGGCGTGATCATTACCGTTTCCACCATAAGCTTGCCCAGCTGGCTTAACAATGAAGCCCATGAAATCAAGTGAAGTTCCACCGCCTCCAACATTGGCTGAAACGGATCCAGACATTGACCAGGCTTGCGTCAAATCCATCCCTTTGTTGAAAGTTGCACTACCAGTTTGGCTACTTCCGTTCGTCAACGTATACCATTGACCAGACCCAGTCGCATTTGGACCCGCATTGGCTGCCCAATTACCCTGGACCGCCGTACCAGCAATCTGGAAATCATTATCGATTTCAGTTTGCGTATCATCGGCATAAGTGTGCCCGTTCGTCCCCGTGCCCGTTCCAGCAACGGTCATTGAATCGCCACCGGCCAAAGCAGTCGTTGGGTCGACAATATTTCTAAATGAATTTGTAAGGCCTTGTGCTTGAATTGAAACCAACGCCGCATTATACAGCGCCCCTGTATTCGCATTGATAATCAAATCACCATACGCAGACAAATACCCGTTCGTGCCACTTGGTAATTTCAATTGGTCGTACGCCGCTTGGGCCTTGGCAACGATGGCTTGATCAACACCACCCTTGTCTTCATTGAGCATAACATAGGCTTGGCTAATTTCAGTTTGCATATTTTGCAAAATCCATTGGTTAGCCGCCATTAATTGCGCGCGTTCTTTTGCGGTTGTAGCGTGCAACATTTCCACATTGTTAGCCTTGATTGCATTCAATTCTTGTAATTGATGCTGGTGCAAGGCGGCAATCGCTGAATTACGCACAATCGTATCCGTGGCGCTTTTGTCAGCCATGGTATTTGACTGGTCATAAATTTCGGCCATATCGTCTTTATTATCTTGGGCTTGTTCAACGGTCGCATTCATATAAGCATTGGCTTGCACTAAGCTCAACGCCTCAAAATCAGCCACGCTATATTGCGTCGCTGCCGTTGTTTTGGTTGTAGCACCCTTGGTTGCGGTAGTCGTCCCACCCGGCACCAAGGCCTCGGTTTGTACCGGGCCAACAATTGCATTCGCGGCTGCTTGAGTCTTATCGGCGGCCGATTGTGCGGCATCAGAAGCAACCACTGCTTTAATCCCAGCCGTTGAAGTCAGTGTCGGCATACTGACATCAAATTCAGTATCGGGCTCGTGAGCACCGGACGCTTGAACTGACGTACTCTCGTAGATTTCACCCGCTGCTAGCATGGTCAAAACGGTCAGTCCCGCAGCCACCCAGTGCTTGCCAGCCTTATACATTTTCTTGTGTTCTTTTTCTTGTGAAATATCAAAGCGCCCGTTATCGATCTCTTTGTGATTTTTATCTTTTTCGTGCATTTGTGTCACCCCTGATCCTGAGGAATATTAAAGCCAGTTATCCCAGTTTTAGTTATATTTTCAATTCTACTAAGTTAAGTAGTTAAAAACTGTGACTAACCCTTGATAACTCTATGAATTGTGTAGAATTTAACATTTTCGTATAATCCAGGCTTCTAAACCATCCTAAATACTGTATAAGTTTAATTATACCGACAATGTAAGCGTTTTCATAGGTGCTGAAAAACTTTCCTGTAAACCCAGGCACAAAAAAAGCCGTGATAATCAAATCACGACTCTCACTCTCAATTATTGAGCTTCTTGTAATTCATGTAACCGCGCTTCAGTAGCTGCTAGCTTGGTTTCCCAATCGGCCAACTTTTCGCGTTCTTCAGCAACCACTGCATCTGGCGCGTTGTTAACAAATTTTTCATTGTTCAACTTGCCACTGCCCCGCTTAACTTCGCCGGCAAACTTTTTAACTTCACCTTGCAAACGGGCAATTTCTTCGTCCAAATCAATCAATTCAGCTAATGGCACAAAAATTTCGGCCCCTGAAATGACGGCTGACATCGACAACTTTGGCGCATCCAAATCAGCTTCAATCAACAAACTCTTAGGATGCACGAAGCGGTTAATGTAGTCAATATTTTCTTCAAAAATCCGCTTCAAATTCGCATCCGCCGTCTTGATCAACACATCAATCTCAGTTGACATTGGCGCATTCGCCTCATTCCGAATTGTTCGAATGGCGGTAATCAAAGCCACCAAGCTGGCAAAGTCAGTTTCGGCTTGCTCATTTTTGAGTTCTACTTGGTACTCAGGATAGGCGGCCCCAACCAATGAATCACCATCATGGGGCATTTCCAACCAAATGGCTTCAGTAACAAACGGCATGATTGGTTGCAACAAGCGCAATGTTTGATCCAGCGTGTATGCCAAGACATGTTGCACGTTCTTCTTAGCCGCTTCATTCGTCCCGTTCAACGTTTCCTTGGTCATTTCGATGTACCAGTCAGCGAAATCACTCCAGATAAAGTTGTACAACGTCCGCCCTGCTTCACCAAATTCGAACTTTTCAAAGTTGGTCGTCACCTTTTCAACCGTGTCATTCAAGCGTGACAAAATCCACTTGTCAGCCAACGTCAATTCAGCGTAAGCCGGCAAAGTTGCTGTGGTTTCGGCATCCAAATTCATGATGACATAGCGCGATGCATTCCAAATCTTGTTAATGAAATTCCAAGCTGAATCCATCTTCGTGTATGAGAAATTGACGTCTTGACCAGGCGTTGACCCAGTCGCCAAGAACCAGCGCAAGGCATCAGCACCGTACTTTTCAATGACGTCCATCGGATCAATTCCATTGCCCAATGACTTTGACATCTTGCGACCTTGTTCGTCACGGATCAAACCATGAATCAAGACGTTGTTAAATGGCCGGCGTCCCGTGAATTCCTTTGATTGGAACATCATCCGGGCCACCCAGAAGAAGATAATGTCATAACCAGTAACCAAAGTGTTGGTTGGGAAATAACGCTTGAAATCTTCAGAGTCTTCATCTGGCCAACCCATCGTTGAAAATGGCCACAAAGCTGATGAAAACCATGTATCCAACACGTCAGGATCTTGTTCCCAGTTTTCAATGTCAGCTGGGGCTTCTTCACCAACGTACATCTCACCAGTTTCCTTGTGATACCAAGCTGGAATTTGGTGCCCCCACCACAATTGCCGTGAGATAACCCAGTCATGAATATCTTCCATCCAACGGGTGAAGGTCCCTTCAAAGCGTGGTGGGTAGAAATCCACGCGGTCATCAGTTTGTTGCATAGCCAATGCTTCTGCAGCTAAGGGTTGCATCTTAACGAACCATTGTGTTGACAAGCGTGATTCAACTTGCACACCAGTCCGTTCTGAATGGCCAACTGAGTGCGTAATCGGCTCAACACTGAGCATCACACCCGCCGCTTCCAAATCCGCAACAATCGCCTTCCGTGCATCAAAACGATCCATGCCGTTGTACTTACCAGCATGTTCATTCATTGATGCATCTTCATTCATTGTATTGATGCGTTCCAAATCATGGCGATTGCCCACCAAGAAGTCATTTGGATCGTGAGCTGGCGTGATTTTAACCATTCCAGACCCAAATTCAGGGTCAACGTATTCATCAGTAATAATCGGAATTTCACGATTTACCAATGGTACCAACACCTTCTTGCCCACCAAAGCCATATAGCGTTCATCTGATGGGTGCACGGCAACGGCAACGTCACCAAACATGGTTTCTGGTCGGGTCGTGGCAATTTCGATGTAGTTTTTACCATCATAACTATCCGTCGCATCCACAAACGGATATTGCACGTGATAAAAGGCGCCTTCATCATCTTGGTGAATAACTTCGATGTCAGACAACGCCGTGCGCGCCTTTGGATCCCAGTTGATAATATACTCACCACGATAAATCAAATCTTTTTCATACAGCTTCACAAACACCTTGCGCACTGCATCTGACAAGCCATCATCCAACGTAAAGCGTTCGCGATCATAGTCCAATGATAAGCCCAACTTACCCCATTGTTGCTTAATGGTCGTGGCATATTCATTCTTCCAATCCCAAACTTGATCGATAAACTTATCACGGCCCAAGTCATAACGCGAAATCCCTTGTTCCGCCAACCGTTGTTCCACCTTGGCTTGCGTGGCGATCCCGGCGTGATCCATACCTGGCAACCACAATGTATCAAAACCTTGCATCCGCTTTTGGCGAATCAACATATCTTGTAAAGTCGTGTCCCAAGCGTGCCCCAAGTGCAACTTTCCAGTAACATTGGGCGGTGGAATCACGATTGAATAAGGGCGCGCCTTATCATTTCCAGAGGGCTTAAACCGCTTGTCTTGTAACCACTTGTCATAGCGACCCTGTTCCACGGCCGTCGAATCATATTTACCTGGCATATCTATTTCACGCATTGCTATCTCCTTGTATATCTGTAATATCAGTTAATGTTTGGGGTATGCACATAAAAAACGCCCCAATGATTTACGAGTTGTAAATCATCAGGGCGACTAATCGCGGTACCACCTGAATTGAGCTCAAAAAGCCCATCTCATTGCTCCTTAACGCGGAAAACGATGCAGGTTACTAGTTTCACCCACATAGCCCATTAGTTACTTTCAATCCCGCTACCAGATGTGATTTCCATCAAACACACACTCGCTGGTCAAGCAGCTTGGAATCTACTCGCTAATGCATTGCTATGTGCTAATTGTACGAGGATTTAGCCATTTTGACAAGGGGAATTGTTATGAAAACAACAACAACACGTCATCTAGTTTACAAAACTAGCTAAAAGCGTTAAGATAATTGTATCAGTCTTGGAGGTCAACTAAATGCAACCAAACCACATGAGTAAACGTTATCTAATCACATTCGAAGTACTAAATGCCGTCACGCACGGCCTAGGCGTCATCGGAGCAATCATCGCTGCGGTCTTTTTGATCCACCAATCATTGCTGCACCATTTTTCCGGCTATGCCATGTGGGCATTAGGTATCTATATCTTCGGCATCATTTCGTTTTTGCTCGCCTCAACGTTGTTTCATTCGTTAATTTTCACCAAGGCCGCCAAACTCTTCCAATTCTTTGATCACTCATTAATCTATTTCGTGATTTTAGGCACGTACACCCCCTACACCTGGCTGTTTTTGCATAACGCATTAGGCTTCACCATCTGGGGCACCCTGGCCTTTTTGACCGTTGCTGGCATCATCTATGATTTATTCTTCGTCGGCCGTTTCAAATGGCTCTCGGTCACAATTTATTTGGTCATGGGCTGGATGATTATCTTAGTCGTCCCAATGCTTTGGACGGCGATTCCACATAGTGCGTTTTGGTTGTTATTCGCCGGTGGCATCACGTATTCGGTTGGGACAATTTTTTACATGTTGCCCAAAATCCCGATGGGGCATGTGTGGTGGCACCTGTTTGTCTTAGTTGCGACAGGCCTAATGTTTGCCAGTATCTACATCACTTTGTTTTGAAAATAATACCTTATTGATAAAAAGCCTCTCAAAATTCTGTTACAATTAGTAATGGACAAAAATTGAGAGGTTTTTTAAATATGCAAAATCGCAAAACACGCATCATTGGATCAGTGATGATTCTTGTTGTCGCTATTGTCGCTATTATCTTTTTAGCGGCCAATGCAGACAAGACTAATAAAACAACAACTAAAGCCAAGCAATCAACCACGACTTCAGCGGTGGCAAAGAAGCATTCATCAGCAATCAAGAGCAGCAAGTCTTCATCAGCTGCCGTCTCATCGGCCGCTGAAAACCCAAATGGGGCCACGGCATCAACAGCAGTGACATTGGTGCAACAATCTGACTTCACAAGCAATCTGCAAACTGCGCTCAAGGCAAACAGTGCCGTGAGCAGCAAGGTTGAAATCCAATCAATTTTGATTAAGGATAACCAAGCATCTGTGATTTTCAAGGACAATACGAAGCTCTCAGACATTTCTGATTATTTGAATTCTTACGCCCAAGCCGCTACATTGGCGGTGCAAGCAACTAAGAATACGAAGATTACTTCAGTTCAAGTGGCCCGGCAAGTGGCCTTGTCAAACGGCTCACAATTCGCGGTCGCTTCACTTTGGAATGGTGATCAGTTGAAGAATGCTGTCAATAATTTTAAAGTCAATGACATTAAAAATGATGCCTTTGTGACGGCGGCAACGCGTTATGCAATTGGTGGATCGATTTGGTCGGCGTTTGATCAGAATACTAAGAACACTTATAAGAACCATATTACTGGCGGGGCTGCTGGTGAGGATAAAAACTTTACTGATTGGTTTAACAGTTCAATTCAGCAAAAAGATCCAGCCGCTTCTTCATCAAGTTCTAGTTCTAGCTCTTCTAGTTCTGCTAAAAAATAATTATCATCCTTTGAGGGGGTTGGGCTTTGGGCTTGACTCCCTTTTTTGTTTTGCCCCTTTCAGGGGCAAGGTGTTTTGGGTTGGTGGGGGGGGTTAAGCGAGGTAGCGAAACGATTAAGACCCATTTTTTGGCCCACGCTCTTGGGCCGAAAAATTCTGGTCGTATTGGTTCGTGTCGCCCCCTTCAACAGCCCCAATGCGGAGCCCTT